>JAZDEU010000020.1:0-45862 GCA_043808545.1 bacterium
TCGAATGACTTTCTTTTTAACACAGTTCTTGCGTCAGCAAACTTGAACAATTTCAAGATTTTGGTGAGGCAGGAACAGCGCTAAACAGATTGGGTAAGGGAGATTTTAATTTGTTGCTAATTGTGCATACAGGTCTAATAACTTCTCCTGGAGTAACCAAAAAAGATTTTTCCGCATGGGAGATGGCTTTCAATTATCCATTTAAACTTTTGCCAGCGTTGCCATTATATTTAGCCGTTGGTAGGGAGTGGCGGGAGGCAATGCAAGTAAAAGCAAAGTAATTTAACAGCAGAATATACAGCCTTTTACAGCCTTTTGATATTTATCAGAAGGCTTTTTTTATCCTCAGTTTTTTAAAAAGGGAGAACTTTATCAATCGTCTTCACTCTTAATAATATCATCACTAGTCTATCAATTCCAAGCGCGTTGCCTCCTGCTTTACCGATAAAATTTAATTTTTCGCATAATTCATAATCAATCGGAAGTTCTGGTTTGCCAAATTTTTCGCGTTCGCGATTTTCGTGCTGGAACCGCGCGAGTTGTTCTTTGCCATCTGTTAATTCTGAAAAGCCATTGCATAGTTCTATTTCGTTTATGTATAACTCAAATCTTTCGGCTAATAGTGGATTATTTTTTTTCAGTTTTGCTAAACACGCGAGAGGAGCGGGGTAATCAATTAAGAAGAATGGTGTTTTGGGCAATTTAGGTTCTATCTCATTTAAGAATAGTAAATTAAAGCATTGCTCATAGTTTAAATTTCTATCTTTGCTGTATCCGCGCGAGTGAACAATTTTTGTGAACACTGGCAATTTTAATTCTTCTACTTTATCAATTTTTGAATATTTTTTAAAAAGAGCGGATATCTTTAAGCGGGGAAATGGCGTTGTATAGACAGGTTTAAAAACTGTCTCTACATTTGCGGATAGAAAATCTATCAAATTTTCTGTATCTTTCATAACATCGTTATAATCAGCATTTTTGCGATACCATTCAAGCATTGTAAATTCTATGCTATGTATCCCAGTATATTCTTCTCCATCGCGAAATACTTTTGTGATAGTGAAAATATTATTCATTTCTTGAAGCGAGAGCAGTTTTTTCATTGAAAATTCAGGTGAGGTGATTAGGTATTTTTTTATTTTGCGATTTTGTAGAGACGCAAAATTTTGCGTCTCTACGGTCGCAGGGTGAATTTCAGTTTCTAAAATATTAAGATTTGGAGATAGATCAGGGCAATTAACTAAAATAGGAGTTTCAACTTCAAAAAAATCGTTTTTATTAAACCATTCTCTTATATTTGCTAATATTTTAGCGCGAGTTATTAGATTGGATGTTTTTTGTTGCATAAAGATTGTTGTATGTGGTATAATATTAGTATAAAGTATTTAGTATAAAGTATCAAGGAGACTGAATCATGAATCAGAAATTATGAATTAAGAATTATGAATCAGGAATCATGAATAAAGATATGAAAAAAATAATTTTGTGTATAATTGTTCTATTTTTAGCTAGTTATTTTTGCGTTCGCGGAAATTATTTAAAGGCTGAGGAATCTGCGGAAACAACAAAAGGTCTTTTAGAGGAATATAATACGAAAAAAGTTTTGCAAGAAGGGATAGGAAGCAATTTCCCTACAAGCGAAACTGTTACAGAAGATTCTTTATATATAACAATAGGCAAAATGATAGATGTAATATTAGGGCTTGTTGGAGTCTTACTTATAATTTTAGTTATATATGGAGGATATTTATGGTTTTCCGCTGATGGGAATGAAGAGCAGATAGGTAAAGCGAAGGCGTATATAATGAATGCAATTATAGGTCTTGCTATAGTTTTAATGGCATATATGTTTACTTCTTATGTTATGACTAGAATTAGCGGGGATATAGGGAAATTGACTTAATATTTTTATGAAAAAAAATAATATTTTTAAAGAATTATCTATTTTTTTAATTATTTTTGTTTTATTTTTTGTTTCTTTTAATAATTTTTGCAAAGCAGAAGAAGAAAAAAAACAATGGGAAACTGCTTTGGAAACTGTTGTTGGACAAACAGAATATAAGCCAGTTGATAGTGAGACAAATTTAACAAAGCAAATTGCCAATATTATAAAAATTTTTCTTAGCTTGCTAGGAATAATTTTTGTTCTTTTCACGATTTACGCGGGTTTTTTATGGATGACTGCGGAAGGGAATGATGAGCAGGTAGCGAAATCAAAGATGATTATTAAGAATTGTATAAATTGTATAATAGGGTTGATGATAGCTTTATCCGCTTACGCGATTACTTATTATGTGACTGAAAATATAATACAAGTAACGAAGGAAGAGGGGGGGATAAAAAATAAAAATACTTGGTCGCCATTTAAAAAATATGAAAAGTAGTGAAAAGTATTTGAATAAAATAAATGATTTAGCTAAAAAGATAAAGCGTAACATAAAATTAATGGAAGTATGCGGAACTCATACGCAGGTTATAGCGCAATACGGGATTAAAAATGTTTTGCCTTCTAATATTAAATTAGTTTCAGGGCCTGGGTGTCCTGTTTGCGTAACTGCGAAATCTGACATTGATAATGTTGTTGCAATGGCGTTATCAGGAATTCCTATTTTCGCTTATGGCGATATCATCCGTGTGAGAGGAAACGGTTTTAGTCTGGCGGAGGCTAGAGAAATGGGAGCTAGTGTACGGGAAGTTTATGGAGCAGAAGAAATTTTTAAATTAAATAAGAAAACAGTTTTTTTTGGCATCGGCTTTGAAACAACCGCTCCTATGACTGCATCTATTATAAAACGGGGCGCTATGGTTTATTCCGCGCATAAGGCGTTTATTCCCGCCATGAAAGCATTATTGCAAAGCGGGGAAATAAAAATAGACGGATTGATTTCTCCAGGGCATGTGGCGGCGATAGTTGGCGCGGATGTTTTCAAGGATTTTAAAACTGAAAATAATAAATATATTCCGCAAGTTATCGCTGGGTTTGAGATAGAAGATGTGTTTAAAGCGATTATACTGCTTTTAAAACAAATCGCGGATGGACGGGCGGAAACAGAGAATGCTTATACAAGAGTAGTTTTGCCAGAGGGAAATATTAAGGCGTTAAAATTGATAGATGAAGTTTTTGAGGTGGAAGATAGCGAGTGGCGTGGACTAGGAGTGATTCCAAATTCTGGATTTAAGTTGCGAAAAGAGTTTGAAGACAGAGATGCGAAAATTATATACGGGGATATAATTACACAGATAGACGCAGATGTGAACACAGATAAACACAGACATGGATGTTTATGCGGTTCGGTGATAAAAGGTCTTAGTGAACCACAAAATTGTTCACTGTTCGGAAAGTTTTGTACTCCAGAAAATCCGCAAGGACCTTGTATGGTTTCTGTTGAAGGTTCTTGTTGTGTGGCGTATAAAAATAAGACAGAAAAACAGTGATATGAAATATTGTTTTTAAAAGTGAAAGATGTTAGAATTATAGTAAATTATCTTAAAAAATTAGTTTTTAAAATTATTAAAATTATTAAAAAATATGTTAGAAATAAATCCATATATTTTCAGAGGCTATGATCTGCGCGGGGTTGTAGATAAGGACTTAGATGTTGATGTAGTAGAGCTGATCGGGAAGGGCTATGGAACTTTTTTACGAAGAAGAAAAATATGTCATGCGGTTTTAGGTCGCGATTGCCGTTTGAGCGGGAAAAAGTTTTCTGAAGCGATGATCAAGGGAATGACGTCAATGGGCATAAATATTATTGATTTAGGAATGATTATGACGCAGATGATGTATTATGCTCAATATCGCTATCAGACAAATGGCGGTGTGATAATAACTGCTTCCCATAACCCAGCGAATTATAATGGGATGAAACTCGCAACTGGTTATTCGCAAACAACAGTACAAGAACAGATGGAAGAGATAAAAAATATAGTATTAATAAAGGATTTTTTTAATTCGGATGAGATTGGCGCAGTTGAGAAGAAAGATGTTACAGAAGATTATTATAAAGATTTGCTAAAAAGAGTAAAAATAAAGCGAAATTTTAAAGTAGTTGTTGATTCTAGTTTTGGGACAACTGGAGTGTATATTCCTGAAATATTGAAGCGCGCGGGTTGCGAAGTGATCGGGAAAAATTTAGAAGTAGACGGAAATTTTCCATTAGGCACTCCTGATCCGACGGAAAAAAAAGTGGTTGACAGAGTAGCAAAGGCGGTTTTAAAAGAACATGCAGATATTGGGTTGGCTTTTGATGGCGACGGAGATCGCATAGGATTAGTTGATGAAAAAGGAAACATTTTATGGAATGATGTGTTAGTCGCTATTTTCGCTCAAGAAATTTTAGAAAGATTTCCATGCTCAAAGATTGTTTATAATAATTTATGTTCGCAAGTTGTTAGAGAAGTTATAAAAATGAATAATGGAATTCCTGTTATGTGGAGGACAGGGCATTCGTTTATGAAAGCGAAAATCGCAGAAGTAAAAGCCGTTTTCGGCGGTGAATTGTCAGGCCATTTCTTTTTTGCGGATAATTTTTACGGTCATGACGATGGAGCTTATGCCGCTTTAAGATTGCTTGAATATTTTTCAGAAAAGGATAAAACCGTGGGGCAAGTGTATGAGAATTTTCCAAAATATATTTCTTCTCCAGAAATAAAAATCGGATGCCCGGACGATAAGAAGGTCGCTGTTATAAAGAATTTATCCATCAAATTTAAAGAAGATTTTCCAGATGCGAAAATTACGGATGATACGATTATTCCTAATGATGACGCGATAAGAGCGGATTTTGAAGATGGGATGATGATATTCAGATATTCGCAGAATGGTCCGTATATAACTGTAAAATTTGAGGCAAAGGATGAAAAGATTTATGAGGAGAGGAAAAAATACGTGAGAGATATTTTAAAGAGTTATCCTGATATGATTTGGGAAGGTGAGCTTTGCGTTAATTTAGAATCATTGGAATAGTAAATTAGCATATTATAATTTAGTGATAATTTTGTCTAACTGTTTGTATAATTCTTTTTCACTCCCGTTATTGTCTATAATAAAATCCGCGGTTTTTCCGATTTTTGGAATCTCGCTCTCTACTTTGCTTTTTTCGTCTCGCTTGAACTGGGCAAGAGTTTTTTTATTGTCATCGGAATTTTCTCTGCGTTTTTTTATCCTTTCAAGGCGGATATCAATATTAGCCGTTACATAAATTAGTTTGAAATTTTTTAGTTTTTTAAGATATAGAAGCTCGGGTGATCTTCTTATTCCGTCTATTATGATTAGATTGCGCCTATCTTTTTTTGCATCCTCGCATAAGACTTTTGAAAATAAATCATTACCAAAAGATTTTCTTAGAGCTTTGGATAAAGTTTGGATATTTTCTCTTGATTGCTCTATATATAATCGATCTAAAATATCCCGTAACATTGTTGAAAATCGGTAATAACTCGCGTTATATTTTTTAATTAAGTATTTGCATGATGTCCCTTTGCCTCCAGCGAGTTCTCCGACGAAACCTAAGATTATTTTTTTATTTTGCATATAAATTTTATTATATCTTGACATTTTTATGAAAATTTGGTTAGATTATAGGATATCTTGCTCTTTACAGGGTTTTTCTCACATAACAGTAACCCTTTTTATAGGAGGATAAGGCATTGGGAAAAGAAAGGACACTGGTAATTATTAAGCCCCATATTTTTTTGGATAACGACGCGCAAAAAGTTAGTTTAATAATTGGGGATATTTTGCGCAGATATTTAGAACGTAGGTTGTCAGTTGTCGCCGTGAATTCGTTTTGTATGGATCGTGATGCAGTGGCAGGATTTTATCAAGAACACAATGGGCGGCCGTTCTTTAATGATTTAATAAATGCAATGATTGCAGCTCCAAGTTTTTTCATTGTTTTAGAAGGAGAATACGCTGTTCAGAAGGTGCGCAGTATCAACGGAGCAACAAATCCATTGGAAGCCGCGCAAGGGACATTGCGGCGGGATTATGGGCGGATGGAAAAGGGACCGAATAATGCAGTTCACGGATCCGATTCAGTAGAAAGCGCAGAAAGGGAAATAGCATGTTTTTTTCCTGAATTAGCTAGGTAATTTTTCCTCACATTTTTTTATCCAAGGGGATTGCTTACAAAAAGCTTTCCCCTTATTTTTTTATAATTACGTGTAAAAATCCCCCTAACCCCCTTTTATAAAGGGGGAACTATGGGGATTTATCTCCCCAATTCCACAAATTTATATTTTAATCCATTATATTCGTGTTTTTCTTCGCTTAATATATTTTTAAATTCAGTGTAATCTGGGAAGAAAGTGTCTGCGTCTTTTGGGGAATCTTCAACAATCGTTAAATATAATTTATCCGCGCAGGGAATCGCTTGGCGGTAAATTTCCCCTCCTCCGATTACGAAAATTTCTGGCGGCGCGCTGATTGTAGAGACGCATTGCAATGCGTCTCTACTAATCTGTATCGCCTCATCAAGCGAATTGCAAATATGGCATCCTTCGGCTTTATAATTTTTATCTCTTGTAATTATAATATTAACTCTATTTGGGAGCGATTTACCGATTGATTCAAAAGTTTTTCTGCCCATTATTACGGGATGATTTTCTGTTATTTTTTTAAAATGCTTTAAATCATCTGGAATATTCCAGATTAGTTTATTATTTTTACCAATAGCATTATTTTCCCCTAAAATACAAATAACATTTATCATATTTTTGTAGAATAGGTATTTTTTAGAATTAGAAATTAAAAATTGTTTTAAAATTTAAAATTTAAAATTTAAAATTCCCCAAGGTGTTTTAGTATCCTCCGATATTTGCGATTTCAGCTTTTATTGCCGGATGCGGGTCATAGCCTTCAAGTGTAAAGTCTTCATAAGTAAAGTCATCAATATTTTTTATTTCAGGATTTAATTTCATCGTCGGGAACGGTTTAGGTTCGCGGCTTAATTGTTCGTTGATTTGATCAAAATGGTTGCTATAAATATGCACATCTCCGAATGTGTGGACAAATTCTCCTATTTCAAGCCCGGTGACTTGCGCTACCATCATAAGAAGTAATGCGTAGCTGGCAATATTAAATGGAACACCTAAGAATAAATCAGCGCTTCGTTGGTACAGACCTAAATTCAATTTTCCATCTGTGACAGCGAATTGATAAGTTGTATGGCAAAAAGGCGGAACTTCATTTTTATTTTTTTCTGAAGCCATCGCGTAAATAAAATCAGGATTCCACGCGGAAACGACATAAGATTTTCTATAAGGTTTTTCTTTCAATCCTTGAATTACCCATCCTAATTGATCTATTTCTCGTCCGTCGCTTGCTGGCCATCTTCTCCACATTCTGCCATAAATCGTTATAAGATCGCCCCATTTTTTTACAAATTCACTGTCAGTCTGTTCTTCTTTAATCTTATTTATAAAATATTCCTGCGTCATATCTTTTTCAGGATCGTTTTTCACGCAATGTTTATGATATCTTTTCCATGCCCATTCATCCCATATATGAACATTCTTATCAACTAAATATTTTATATTAGAATCACCTTTTAAAAACCATAATAATTCTTCAATAATTCCTCGGATAAATACTTTTTTTGTCGTAAGTAAAGGAAATCCTTTTGTTAAATCAAATCTGATCTGTCGTCCGAAAACGCTTCTTATGAACGGCGGTTCTACGCCTCTCGTTGCATATTGTTTTAATACCTCAGGCGTGAAAAAAAGTTTTTTATCCGAGCCGTTGTCTTTTATGTCTTTTGCTAAGTTTAGATATTGGTATTCTGGGTGCATAGGGGGTGGGAGGTATCAAGTATAAAGTATAAAGTATTATGCTTCTAACCACATAATACATAATACTAAATACATAATACTAATTTTATACCTGCGTTTCTTTTCCATTAGTTGAAACTCTGCCGCCTTGCCATTGTCCGCGATATTGGTTTCCTTCTCCTAGTACTTCGTGAAAAGTTATATGAACAATCCGCGCGCCAAAAGAAATTTTAATAGGAGACGCGCCTAAATTGCATATACCAAAAGTAAGCTCGCCACAATATCCAGGCTGGACTATGCCGTTGAATAAGCCTAGTCCGGAACGGAACATAGTTGTGCGAGGAAAAATAATCCCTGACAATGTAACTGGCAAATTTATTTTCTCAATAGTTTTTATGAGATAATATTTTTTTGATTCAAAAATAAAATAATTTTCATTTTCTTTTTTATCTGGATCGTATTTCCCTTTTTGTATCGCAGTAGGAGTTGAACGGTCGTCTATCCCTAAAAATCCTTCGCCTGTTAATTCAAAAATTTCCCCGAGACGTAAGTCAAAACCAGCGCCTTCCGGATTATTTAGTTCTCTTTCACAGAGATTTTCCACAAGATTCATCTCTTGTACTAATTCGCGCAGTTTTTTTATTCCTAGTATCATAAGGTTAAGTCAAAAGTCCATAAAGTCTAAAGACTTTTAATTTTAGATGCTTAAAGCAGAATGGTCAAGATTAAAAGTTATTTTATTTTCATATTTTCTTACTATAATATTTCTCTTGTTAGCAAGTTCTATAGATTCATTTTCTTCTTCAAATTTTTCTCCTCCGGTTTGAATTCTATGATATTCATCAAGATATACTATTTCCGCGATGCCTGTATTATTTAATATTTTCATACAGTCATAGCAGGGAAGCAAGACGCAGTAAAGAGTGGCGCCTCGTAATCTTTTTGTGTCTTGGCAGTTTATTATTCCATTTATTTCCGCGTGAGCTCCTCTGCATCTTTGGATTTTCCCCGTTTCGGAATCCCCGTCTATTTTAGCGCATCCTTTTTCTACGCAATGTATATCTCCTGCGGTAGGTCCATTATATCCCATTGATATTATTCTTTTGTTTTCATCTACATAAACAGCTCCTGTCTCATGAAATTTGCATGCCGCTCTTTTTGAAACTAAAACTGCAAGGTTAATAAAAAATTCATCCCAGCTTAATCGGTTTGTTTTTGGGTTGTCCTTGCTAACTTTCGGTAAATTTAAAAGCATAAGATTTTATTTTATAATTATTTTATTTATTTTATCAAATTACATCTGTTAGCGCAACCTTGACAAAAATGCGTAAAATCCATTATCCGCCGCCGATAATAGCCACTGATCCTATTCGTCCGTCTTTGCCCAAACATTTTACCCGTCCGGCTCTTGAAAAAAAGTTTTCCAAACGGTGCGCATAATAGGATGATTTATTATCACAAAAACCAGCCAGTTCATTCAAATCTTTTTTCCATTCATTTATTGAATCTATAATAAAAAGGACATTATTTCCCATATCGCGGAAATATTCGGTGGCGGTGATTGCTTTATCCATAAATATATCGCGGGAAGCAGATAATTTTGCGCCATTAGTAAAAAAAATTGTTTTTTCAAGCAAAGATTTTTTTGATTTTAGATCTTTAAATTCAGTAAATTTATTTAAAAATTCAGGCTGGTTTTCTTTACGCAATACGGCAATTATTACATCTGCTTCTGTCCACTTTGCCAGCTGGCGCTGCATTATAGATTTTTCTATTTTATCTTCCTGATTAAATTTAGAGCAGAAAATGGAATCTAATATTTTTTGTTTGGAAATCAGTTCCTGCTCGGAAGAATTTTTTTCTTGATAAGGGCGCGGTATTCTAATCGGCCAATTTTGTCTCATAGAAATATCAATGAGTTTATTTCCGTCATAAATCTGAGCAATCGGTTCCTGAATTATAAAATTGCCGCTTTTGATGGATATTATTTCTCCGTTCATTTCATAAGGTGTTAGGATTTTATGGCTTATGGAAGATGTTTCTTTTACTTCTCCTAAAAGATCTCCAGAATTTATTTTTTCGCCTTTAAACATCATAGGCAAGAAATTCCATTTTTCTGCAAGGTTTTGTTCTTTTTTGTAACGGCTGAAGATTCCGGGACCTAATTTGGTTAAAAAATAATGATTAGTGGAATAAACATTATCATTGGTGGTAAGTCCCGCCGTATTTTCATAAGCTTGAATATATATTTCGTCTGGAGTAATTTCTATAACTTCGCCGATCAATTTTCTATATCCCAGTTGTACTATTTCGTATAATTTCGCAGATTTTAAATTTTTCGTTGTTATAAAACTTTGATTGATAAAAGAAATTTTTCCAACATTTTGAGAATCGGCATAAGACATATAGTTAAGAATATCATATACTGGTTTGGTGTCAATGAGGCGCGGCTGTTTTTTTGAAGGTTAAGTATTCTCTAATCGTAAGAAGATACTATAAATGGCAGTATGCTATCACGATAAATTTTTGATTTATTTTTAAAAAATTTTCTATTTTTATTAAATTCAAATCGCTTTTTATTTTTACTTTTATCTTTTTAATCTCCTTTTAAATAATTTTACTTTTGCTTTTTGCATCTCTTCCGCAAATTCATTATCGCTTTTTTCTTTCGCTATTTTTTCCATTCCTTCAAAACTAAAATTTTCTAATTATGCTTCCATTTTTTGATTCCGCTAACGCGTTATCATTTGAATGCATTGATCTGGATTTCGGTAGAACCCGTTTCCTCGGATAGTATCATCTTGCATTAGAGAAGACTATCCCTTTACAAATAGCCTGAATTTGATATAATATAAGCATACTCGTCATCCTGAACTTTGCGAAGGATCTCATAAATTATAATAAATTTACATCATTATGAAAATCAAAAGACATTATAAAATTTTAATAGCAGTTCTTATTCTTATTGCATCCGGGCTGATTTATTATAGCCGTTCAAAATCAAAAATTGACGCGTATCTTACCGCTAAAGTGGAAAAAGGAGATTTAGCGCAAATTGTATCAGCGACAGGCACAATTACTCCGCCTTCAGAAATAAATTTAGCCGCTCAAATTGCTGGGAAAATTGCGGAGATGGATGTTGCTATTGGAGATAAAGTTGTAAAAGATCAAGTTTACGCTAAATTGGAAGGAAAAGATTTAGAAATAAAAGTTCAGGAAGCAGAAGCTAATTTAGCTGCCGCTCGCGCTGATTATAGTAAATTATTGGCGGGTTCTAAGGACGAAGATGTCGCTGTGAGCGCGGCGAATGTTACAAAAGCTGAGACAGAATATAATAATTATTTAAAAACTTTGGAAGATACGAAAAAGCAATCCACTCAAGATGTAAAAGCCGCTGAAGATAATTTAGAAAATGTTAAAGCGCGTTCGGAGCGAGACATAGAAGTTGCTGATGAAACATTAGCTTCCGCGAAAGTAGCTCTTAGCGATAGTAAAAAATCTTTAGAAAATACTAAGTATATTAAACAGCAAGCTATTGTTAGCGCGAAAGAAGATGCTTTAACTGATCTAGACACAAAGATGTTTGTGGCGTCTGCTTCTTTAGGCGTTGTTAATGATATAATTTCAAATAGCAATATAATGTATCTTTTGAGCATTAGAGATATTTCTTATCTTAGCGTAACAAAAAATTATTATGATTCTGCCATATTAAAGATTAAAGACGCGAGAAGTTATTTAGATACTGCGAAAGAAAGCAATAATATGGATGATATAAAATTAGCTTTAGATTACGCTAACAGCGCTTTGAATGAAACTTTTAATACGGTATTAAATTGTTATAATGTTTTAATAAATACAGTGAGCGGAACTAATTTAACAAGTACAGCTCTTGATGCTTATAAAACTAGCATAAAAACAGAGCAAACAAACACAAGCGCGGCAATGGCGGTTATCCAGTCTGACAAGCAAGGATTAGATGACGCGCTTTTAGATTATGATTCCAGTATTAACATTGCGGAAGCCGCAGTTAATGCTAAAGAAAGTGCTTTGAATTCCGCGGAGATTAACTTATCGCTCGCTAAAACTAATAAAGATATACAAATAAAAGACGCGGAAAATAATTTATCGTCGGTTATGATTTCAAGTAAAAAGAAAATAAATGACGCGGAAAGCGCTCTCAATTCTTACGAGAATCAATGGAAATTGATGGATCGCCAGCTTGATCTTAAAAAATCTTCTCCAGTGTCGTCTGAGATAAACTTATATAGCGCCAGAGTAAAACAGGCGGAGGCGAGTTTAGCCGCGGCGCAGGAAAATTTTGATAAAACAATATTAAAAGCTCCGATTGACGGAGTAATTACAAAAAAAGCTTATGAAATCGGGGAGCAGACGACTTCAAATACGGCGATTTATTCTATGATGGCGAGTGATAATTACGAGGTTGAAGTGACGATCCCTGAATCTGATATTATAAAATTAAAAACAGGGCAAGAGGCAAGCGTGACATTAGATGCTTACAGCGATGATATTAAATTTACTGGGAGGGTAGTATTTATAGAGCCTGCGGAAACGATTATACAAGATGTTGTATATTATAAAGTAAAAATAGAACTTGATAAAAATTCTTATGAAGTAAAGTCTGGAATGACGGCGAATGTGGATATAAAAACAGCGGAAAGAAAGAATGTTTTAATGGTTCCGCAAAAAGCGGTTATATCTAATGGAGAAAAAAAGGTGAAAAAAATTGTAAATGGAAATATGGCGGAAGTTATAGTTGAAGCTGGTTTAAAGGGAGAGGATGGAATGGTTGAAATTTTGAGCGGTCTTCAGGAGGGAGATGATGTTGTTATTTATGAGAAAAAATGAAAGAATAAAGAATGATAAAAAATTAAAGATAGAGTGATATGGTGGGTATTGTTTCCCCTTCAGCGTCGATCAGAAAAAATTTGCGATAGCAGTTTAATAGGGGAGTTTCTTTGGGGTCATACAGAATATTGCCATAGCGAGCCTTAAAATATAGTAAAAAAAAGTTGCATAGTTCAGATCATACGCAATTTAGGGTTAGTGTTTTTGTCATTTCGACCGAACGAAAAAATATTTATGGAGTGAAACGCAGTAAATACTTTTTTCGTGAGTGGAGAAATCCCTTTTAAATAGGCTAAATAATAACAGATTCCTCCGCCCCCCCCACCCAGAGCTCTGGGTGGGGGTCGGAATGACATTCTACAACCCTATATTCTGTATGACCCGATTTTTATCGACCTGCTCATTTTATTTATTTTGATTGCGTTTTAGAGGTTATTGGCGGAAAGCTAAAATTGCAGAAAGATGAATTAAGCGAAGCAAAATGGTTTACTCCTCGCGAGGCATTGGATCTGGACTTAGCGGAAAGTTATAAGGAGAGCATAGAAAAATATATTGAGTTTTTAAAAGAGTAACAGAAAACCCTGGCAAAAGCCGGGGTCAGAAAACTCGGTAGTCCTGTTAAGGGCTTTCCCACTGGGATTTGTCCCGAGCATCTAGTTTCTAAAAGAATAATATCATATATATAAATGTATGTCAAGATTAAAAAATTTTATTAAAATCGTAATAACGCAAAATTTAGGATTGTCAAAAGAACATATTGAACGGTTGAAATGTTTAGGGAAAGTAAAAATTTATAATGATTTAGCTAAAAATGCGGAAGAATGGTTAAATCGTTGTAATGGATCGGATATAATATGCACAGGAAAATTCGGATTAAAAACGAAAATTTATGAGTTAAAAAATGTGTTTTTTGTTTTGCCTTTTGTCTGTGTCGGTTTTTTGGATACAGGAAAACTTAGAGAAAGAAATATAACAGTTTCATATTGCCCGGGATGCAATAAAGACGCGGTTTCAGAGTGGATAATAGGAATGATAATAAATTTATTAAGAGATTTGCCGCATTTGATAAATAATAAAACTTTATCAAAAGGAAAAATTCCAGAAGCAAATATCGGGCTTACAGAAAAGAGAGTGGTTATACTGGGGAAAGGAAATATCGGTTCGCGCGCAGGGAAAATTTGCAAGGCGCTTGATATGGATGTGAATTATTTTCAAAGAAGCGGCAATTTAGCAGAGTGTGTTAAAAGTGCGGATATAATAATTAATGCGTTAAGTTTAAATCCATCTTCAGTCAGGTTATTAGATGGAAATTTTTTTAAGGCGCTTTAAAAAGGCTCTTTTTTTATTACAGTTACCAATCCTGAAATTTATGATACGGATGCGATGCTTGAGGCATTAGATAATGGCACATTAGCAGGGGTTGCGTGCGACGCTGGCGGAATACAAGTCGGGGATGTTTATGATCCTTATTATAAAAAATTATTACGGCATCAGAAAATTTTAGCAACTCCGCATATAGCCTATAAAACGGATGCGACCAATAAAACAGGAAATGATATGATGATAAATAATATAGAAGCGTGGATAAAAGGAAAACCGATAAATATATGTCAAGAACTCAAAAAGAAATTAAAAATTTTATTAAAAATTGGAAATTAGAAATTAGAAATTATTGCTTATTAGTATTGTGCATTGCATTATTTTGTTTGTGCGGGCATTTTGTCATCGCCGCTGAGATGGCGAATCCCATTTATTCAATTCGCATAGACGAGGAGACGATTAAGAAGGGATATGATATTAAGGGATTTGATGATAATTTTCAAGTCGCTGTTTTTCCGTTTGTTTTAAAAACTCCGACGAGGATTGAATTAAAAAACAGAACGGAGATTGCGAAGAGTGAAAATGTGAATAAATTGGAGGCGGCTGGGAATGAAGATAACGCGGATGTGATAAATAATATTTCTACAACTACGAATGATGTTATTTATTCTTCCAGTACTGATTTTATCGCATCATCTACGGAGCAACTGGAAGTTGAAAATAACACCCCCCTTGCCACCCTCAAGGGGGGGACAATTTTATTATTAGGCGAAAATCCAGACGGCTGGGAAATAAACAGCGATATTTATGAATTTGATGTCCGAGATAAAGATGCTTATGATGGTAAGAAACCTTTTATTGTGTCAATAAGATATGATGATAATGTTGATTTAAGTATTAACACCTCCCCTTCGGCAAGCTCCCGCCAAAAGGGCGGGCAGGCAGAGCAGGCTCTTGCCACCCTCAAGGGTGGATTTCATTTAAACAGAAAAAAAATATTTTATTTTGACAGCGGGAGGAATGAGTGGATTCCTTTGCCTTCAACGATAATGTACGGAGATAATTTGGTGAGAGCTGTAATTCAGCTTTCTTATGCAAAACTTGCAGTGTTTGAAAATGATGGCATTCTTAGCATTGGCGAGGCGAGCTGGTATAAATATAAAGGGTGCAACTGCGCGGCAAGTCCTGATTATCCAAAGGGAACAAAGCTGAAAGTAACAAATCTTTATAATGATAAGTCCGTAATTGCTGTAGTGAATGATTATGGACCAGAGAGGGATATATTTCCCGATCGCGTTGCTGATCTTGATCTTGAAGCGTTTTCTAAAATCGCAAAAAAGGGCGTGGGAGTGATTGATGTAAAAGTTGAGCCGTTAGATGAAATTTGTTCTTATGCTTTTGAAAAAGCGAAACATCCAGAAACGCCAGCTCCTGAAATTAGCGCGCCTTTTGCCATTGTGATAGATGAGCCGACTGGGGAGGTTCTTTATAAAAAAGGCGAAGATAAAAAAGTTCCGATTGCGAGCATTAGCAAATTGATGACTGCGAGTGTGTTCTTGAGTGTGATGCGTAATTCGTCAGGGTCCCTTTCAGGAGACTCTGACGGGACATCTCGCGCCACACTCAAGGGGGGAACTAATGTCCAGCTTAATGGATGGAATAAAATAATTACCTACAATAAAGCCGATGATTTAGACGGCGCGAAATTATATGTGAATGATGGTGAAACGATGACTATCAAAGATATTTTTTATTCTATGCTTGTCGGTTCTGCAAATAATGCCGCGAAAACTTTGGTAAGGAATTCTGGAATTGGATATAATGATTTTGTGGAAGAGATGAATAAAAAAGCTAAAGAGTGGAAATTAAATAATACAGAGTTTAAAGATCCGACAGGTCTTAACACAGAGAATGTCAGCACTGCGTTAGATGTTGCTAATATGGCGCGGCAGGCGTTAAAAGATTTTGAGATGTTAAAAGCCACAACTATATCTCAATATTCATTTAAAACGATAAATACAGGCAATGCGCATATTGTGAAAAACACAGATAATCTTCTTCTTGATAAAGATTTATATATAACCGGAGCAAAAACTGGATTTTTGAATGAAGCGGGATATTGTCTTGTTTTAAAAGCAAAAAATAAAAATGATGGCAGAGAAGTAATCGCTGTTGTTTTGGGAGAGTCCAGTTCTGAGGCGCGGTTTGATGATATAAAAAAATTGGCGCAGTGGGGATTGGGGGAGTAGCATTTTGATTGCTGTTTAATTTTTTTTATTGTATAATTGTTTTAGAAGTTGTTTCTCAGTGCAGAGGGATTTATTTAAAAAATTAAAATTACATTATGACTAAAAAATATGTTTTTGTCGTGGGAGGGGTTATGTCGTCGGTTGGCAAAGGTGTTGCAGCGGCCTCAATCGGAAAAATAATTCAATCAAAAGGGTACAGTGTGGCGAATATAAAATGCGATATGTATGTAAATATAGACGCAGGCACTATTCGTCCGGCGGAACATGGAGAGGTTTTTGTCGGAGAAGACGGGGTTGAGGCGGATCAGGATTTAGGTAATTATGAAAGATTCACAGACCAAATTTGCGCTCGCGATAATTATATAACTACTGGGCAAGTTTATCAGGAAGTAATTAGAAGAGAAAGAAATTTAGAATATGAAGGAGAAGATGTAGAGGTTGTTCCAGATATCCCAAAGGAAATTATAAGAAGGATAAAGTTATGTCAGAAAAAAAATAATTCAGAGGTTACTATTGTTGAGCTTGGGGGGACGGTTGGAGAATATCAAGTTTTATTGTTTTTAGAAGCGGCGCGTATGATGAAAATGGAAAAGCCGAAAGATGTTTATTTTATTTTAGTAAGTTATCTCCCGACCCCGGGTCTTTTAGGCGAACAAAAATCAAAACCGACGCAATATGCGATAAGAACTTTGAATTCTGCTGGAATTATGCCAGATTTTATATTGTGCAGGGCGACGAAACCAGTTAGTGATTCAATTAAAAATACTATAAGCACAGTTTGCAGTTTGCCGAAAGCGCATATTATTTCCGCGCCTGATGTATATTCAATTTATGATATTCCTGTTAATTTTGAAAAAGAAAATTTTGGCGATGTGATTTTAAAAACAATGGGGTTAAAATCGCAAAAAAAGGATTTGCGCGATTGGACGAATTTTTCAAATAAAATAAAATTAATTAATAAGGAGATCGCGATAGGCATTGTAGGGAAATATTTTAATTTTAAATCATGCAGAGATACATATATTTCTGTGATTGAATCTATAAATCACGCTTGCTGGCATAATAATATTAAGGCTGAAATTTTATGGCTTGATTCGGAAAATTACGAAAAAGATAAGAAAAATTTAAAAGAATTAGATAAAGTTGACGGAATTATTGTTCCGGGAGGATTTGGAAAAAGGGGAACTGAAGGCATGATTTTAGCGGCGCAGTATGCGATGGATAATAAAATTCCGTATTTTGGATTATGTTTAGGGATGCAAATTTTAAGCATAGCTTTTACTCGTAAAGCTTTGGGGTTAAAAGACGCTAATTCAACCGAATTAAATCCAGCCACAAAAAATCCTGTTATATCAACAATGGCTGAGCAAAAAAATAATATAGAAAATAAAAATTATGGCGGTACGATGAGGCTAGGCGCGTATCCTGCAAAACTTAAAAAAGATTCTTTAAGCTATAAAGCTTACGGTAAAATAGATATTTCAGAGAGGCATCGCCATAGATATGAGTTTAATAATGTGTATCGCGAAAGACTAGAAAAAAAAGGATTGAAAATAGCTGGAGTTAATCCAGACAGGGATTTAGTTGAAATTGTTGAAGTTGAAAATCATCCTTGGATGGTTGGAGTTCAGTTTCATCCTGAATTTAAGTCTCGTCCATTAAATCCGCATCCGCTTTTTAGAGAGTTTATTAAAGCGGCTGTTAAAGAAAAAAAAGGGGGGAATAATTATGAAAAAAAATCTGCAAAAAATAAAAAGATGTAATTCTTTTAAACGGCTTGGCAATAATAGAATTGTTTTGTTGTATCTTTTTGGATCAGTTGCGCGCGGGACGGCGCATAAAGAGAGCGACATTGATATAGGGGTTTTATTTGATAATAAAACTAAGAAAAGCGAATATTTGCGTTTAGAAGGCAGGATAATAGAATTTTTTTCTAACTTGTATCATAGCAAGGAAATAAATGTGGTGAATTTTAATATTTCCAGTCCGCTTTTGAAGCAAGTGGCGATTTTGGAAGGAAAATTATTATACAAACGGAGCGATGAGGATAGAATATTTTTTGAGATTAACATACTAAGGGAATATGAGGAATATTCCCACTTGTCTAAAATATATAATAAGTTTTTAAATGTAAAATTAAAAGCATTATGACAAAAATTATAAAAGAACAATTTGATGATAAAGTTGATAATTTGGTAAAAATCTATGGAGGATTAAAAAAACTCCAGAGGTTGAAATTAAAAGATTTTAAAGAGAATATAGAAAATGTTTGGGCAGTTGCTTTCGGCGTGGTCGCTGGGATTGAAGCAATGCTGGATATTAGCCAGTATATCCTTTCTAGCAAAGGAATAAAGGCGGAAAGTTATGGAAGTATTCCTGAAAAATTATTGGAAGCAAAAGTTATAAATAAGGTATTTTCAACGAAAATGCGCGATATGATTGGCTTTAGAAATCGCGCTATTCACAATTATCCTTCTTTAGATGAAACATTACTGTATAAGGTTTTGCAAAATGATGTTGAGGATTTTAAGAAATTTTTGAAGATTGCGGAGAAATATAGGGATATGTGATATAATTATTTTTTATTTTAAATATGTATTTATAATGAAGAAATTAAACAAATTCAATCTATGCTAAAACAAATTCAACTAAAACTTTCTAAAATTAAATACACAGGAGATTCCGTCGGGGATGATATACAGATTGAAATAGAAGCCTTGGATAAATTTTTAGGTTCAAACAAAAAATTAAAACGCGGGACAGAAAGAGAGCTTGACGAAGCTGTCGGAATATTTTTTGTCGATGGCGCGTCCTTCACATTGCCGGTAAATATTAAAATCATTGAGCGTGATTTGATTTTTAACGATGCTGGGAGCAAAAAAGTGAATTTAAAAGTTGATTTAAAAAGCGATTCTCCGCAAAGCAGTGTTTACAAAATTGAAGTTCAAGAACTGCGGAATTTTATTAACAAAAAGAAGGCTGTTTTTGAGGTGACGGTGGAGGCGGTGGTGTCAAATGCGATTGTGTATGTTCATCGCGGTGGCACAGACAACTGGCTCAATGCTTCACCTGACAATTCCAAAGAAATAATCAATTTACCATTATATTTAAAAGTGCAATTAGAGCGAACTGAAAATAAGCGGCAATATTTTAAAATTATGGAGGGCGTGTTACTGGGCGTTAGAGCTTCGGTAAAACTTGATAATGACGGAACATCATATTTCGGAAACGAAAATTCGCATACAGCGCCTGTGTCTATCACTTATTCCATATCCAAGAAAACTGCGCGGTTTAGAAATAAAGTTTATAAGACGATAGATTATCCAGACAGTCCATGGGAAAAAGGATTTTATGACATAGAAATTCCAGATCATTCTCATGAAGGCGGACATCATTACCCAGAATCAAAGTTAGCCACAGTATGGTTTAGAATTGGTCACGATGGCAAGCGTTATTTTCATCCAGGAAAGTATTCGCTCGGATGCATGACTCTTACAGAAATTCACCGTTGGGATGAATTATGCGCAATTTTAATAAAAGCGCGCAAGGGCGATGGCAGGAGTATTGGTACTTTAGAGGTGATTGATTAAATTATTAAAAAATCAAAAATATTTATGAATGAAATTTATAAGCTAATAGATTGGTTATTTGAATTTTATAAAAATAAAATAATTTTTTCTCGACAAATTACTTGTAGTCTTAGTAAAGAAAAATATGATGTGCGAGTTGAAAATAATAGAATTGTCCCATATTGTCCATATATTAGAGAAGGAGATAAATGTGAAGTGCCTATCACAAGCGCCGATGGCGTGGATAAACAAAATAAGAAGAGAACATTACGAGGTAATAAGGGAAAATGCTATATTGCTAATAAAAAACATTATGGCGCTATTTGTTTTTTGTTAATAATATTATTTTTTGTAATTTTTTTATTATTTCTTGTGTTTATTAAAGAGCGAAAAGTTAAAAGTCCACAAGGTGATTCCGCCCATAAGGTTATTGGCAAAAGCGAAGAAATCATTCAAGGAGTTAGCTACTTCAATCGTCAAACAGAACCATTAAAACTTGGACAGCTTAAAATAGGCGGGGAAATGCCTGGCGGACCTGGCGATACTACATTCGCCCCCTACATGAAAATACCAATATCAAAATTTTATGTAAGCGTTATGGAACCGAATAGTTGGTGCATAAACGAGGATTGCAATCTTGATGGAGCATTTATTCAAACAATGGGAGGATGGCTTGAAGTAAACCATACTGGAGATCCGACTTTAGATGAATTTTATGGACTTGATTTACCCGAAAATAAAAACATAAAATCACTTGTTTTAATAGGCGATAGGGACGGGAAAATCGTGGGAATTTATCCTAGCAGGGGATTAGATGATGTTATTCCTATTCTAAAACTGCATCCTGATTTGGCGGATTTTAATCTTTTGAAAGGGGTTGACGAATTTGGCTCGTTCAAAATCGGGGAACTCGCGCCATTAAAGCCTGGCGATTCTATTATTCATCTATCAGATAAATTGGTTAAATTTTCACCAAATATTCCAAAAGATAAAAAGTTTTACCTATATGCTTTGCAAAAAAGAAAATATAAAGAAGTTGGAATGTATAATGGAATGTATGAAGCTTATGAAAATAAGTATATATGCTCGCTATCTGGTTGCCGATACCCAGAGCCAGATCCGCCACATGATTTTTTATATGCTGATATAGATGAACTTGGCGGTTGGTTTTTGAGCAATGATCAGAGTAATTCGGAAATGGTTAAATTATTTGGTCTTGACCAAGAAGAAGTGCTGGCAGGAAAATCCTCATTGGTTATTTTAACGGATTCAAAAGGCGTGATCCGAGCTATCCATCCGAATAAGACGATGAGCGATGCTTTAACAATTTTAAGCCAGCATCCTGATTTGGCGGATGTTGTGGGATGGTATGGAAGATAAAATGACAGTAATGGCGAGGATTTTAAGAAATTTTTGAAGATTGCGGAGAAATATGAAATTTAAAATGCCTTTTATGATTTATCTTATCGGCGGTCCGCCGAGATGCGGAAAAACAACTTTAGCGAAAGAGATGTCTAAGAAGCTAAAAATTCCGTGGATTTCCTCGGATGCTTTGGAAGTGGTGAGCAGGGAGTATGTAAGCAAAGAGAAACGGATAAAATTATATCCTTATTCTTTTTTACGAAAAAAAGGTGTTAATAGAAATAATGATGAATTTTATAGTAAATACTCCGCGCGAGAAATTATAAATGTTTTAAAAAAGCAAGCAAAAACAAGTTTTAGAGCTATTGATATGATGATTGCGAATGAGATTGATAATGGCAATGATTATATAATTGAAGGTTATCATATATTGCCAAGTTTGCGGAGCTGAAAGTATATGAAGAAACTTGCAGGGAAAGTATGAAAAAAGTTACGGGATAAATTTATAAAAAATATTGCAGTATGATTATTTTAAAAAATATATCAAAAATATATAATCCTAATATAACAGCCGTGAATTCGGTTAATTTGCATATAAGACCAAAAGAATTTGTTTCTATTGTAGGCCAATCTGGTACTGGAAAAACAACTCTTTTAAAGATGATGATTGCGGAGGAGCGGCCGAGCAAGGGAAAAGTTATTGTCGGCGGATGGGATATAACAGATATAAAAAATAAAGAAATACCTGTATTACGCCGTCAGATTGGCGTGGTTTTTCAAGATTTTAAATTACTTCAGTATAAGACAGTTTATGAAAATATAGCTTTTGCTATGCAAGTTTGCGGAACTCCTGCAAGCAAGATAAAATCAGTTTTGCCGCAAGTATTAAAAATCGTGGGTTTGAAAGAAAAATACAACCGCTATCCGCATCAAATTTCCGGCGGAGAACAGCAGAGAGTCGCAATCGCGCGTTCGCTTGTGCATAAGCCGAAGATTTTAATAGCTGACGAACCTACTGGAAACTTAGATTCAATAAATAGCAGGGAAATAATTGATTTATTAAAAAAGATAAACGATTATGGAACCACTGTTATTTTAGTAACGCATAATAGGGAAGTCGTTAATCTTTTAAAACGGCGGGTTATAACAATGGATCAAGGGATGATTATTTCAGATCAAGAACAAGGGAAATATATATTATAGTGTAGGGTGCGTATTGCAATACGCCCGTACCATAAAGTTATAAAATAACATTTTAATTTATGCTTATCGCTACATATAGAGTTATAAAATTCGCTTTTCAAAATTTTTGGAGAAATATCTGGCTTTCTTTGGTTACTATAGTAATTTTAACCTTAACTTTTTGCACAATAAGTTTTTTGCTTATTTTTAATGTTGTCGCAAGGCAATCTATAAATTTAATACAGGATAAAATTGATATAAGCGTTTATTTTAAGCCGGAACTTTCTGAAGATGTAGTCACTCAAAGCCAATTCAAGCTTTTAAGCCTTCCTTGGACAAGAAATATAAAATATATTTCCCGAGAACAATCTTTAGAAAATTTTAGAGTAAAACATTATGATAATCCGAAGCTTTTGAATATAATTGACAGCCTAGAAGAAAATCCTCTAGGCGGAATGTTAATAGTTACCGCGAAAAGCGTTGAAGGGTATGGAAAAATAATAGATGTTCTTAACAGCGATGAATTTAAAGACAAAATTCAAAACACGGAAACTGATTTTAATGATTATAAAAAAGCGATAGATAGGATTATTTTAATAACTGATAAAGTTGAAAAAGTAGGAATAACCGCAAGCATTATTTTTGCGCTTATTACGATTTTAATAATTTTTTATACTATTAAAATCGCGATTTATACGCATAAAGACGAGATTGTTATAATGAAACTTGTAGGAGCTGGCAATTTTTTTGTGAAGGCGCCTTTTTTAATAGAAAGTGTTTTTTATGCAATATTCGCTTGTTTTTTTGCAATTTTAATTTTATATCCAATATTAAAATTTACTAATCCGCATTTAGAATTTTTTGTAGGAACTGAGTTTAGCCTTTTAGATTATTTAAAGAGTAATGCCTTTGCAATTATAGGATGGCAATTATTAGGAGCGATTATTTTAAATTTAATTGCTTCCAGCGCCGCGCTTGGGAAGTATTTGCGGGCGTAGATATTTATAAGTTCTCGCGCAGGAATTGAAATATTTTTTCCGCCACAGTCTCCGTTAGGGACTGCGGCGTTTCCTCGCACTCGTTGCAGTCCCCTTTGGGAGACTGCAACGGAGAATTTGAAATTTCATTAGAAATTAGGTGAATTAGAAATTTTAAAATTATGTTATTTAATATTTTATTATCTTTATTATTTAAAATTAACAATATAACTTTAAAGAATTTTGATAGCGCCCAAAATTTTAGAGTGGAGCGATCAGAGGTTAAAAATATTGGTGTAAAAATTGATGCAAAAAGCGGAATAGTAATAGACGCGGATAATGGAGATATGATATTTGCGAAAAATGAAAATGAAGTATTGCCGATTGCGAGTATTTCAAAACTAATAAGCGCATTAGTTTTTTTAGATTATAATCATGGATGGGATGAGAAAATAAAAATTATCGCGGATGATTATAGGATTGGAGGAAAACTTTATGTGGCTTCCGGAGAAGTTGTCACTGTCCGAGATTTATTCTATACGAGTTTGGTGGGATCTGCTAATAACACGACTGTTGCGCTCGCGCGTTCAACTGGTATGACTTTAGAAGAATTTACTGGTAAAATGAATGAAAAGGCAAAAGAACTTGGAATGGACAACGCATATTTTGAAGAGCCGACAGGATTAAGCGAAAAGAATGTTGCGACTGCAAAAGAAGTCGCAATCTTAGCGCAAGCGGCATACAGCAACGAATATATAAAAAAAGCGCTTCAAACCGATGAACACATTTTTTATACAGTGGACAAGAAACGAATTCATAAAATAAAAAATACGGATAAGTTGCTTGGCAGTTTTTTGAATGAGAACGGTTATGAAATTGTCGGCGCAAAAACAGGATATACGGAAGAGGCGATGTATTGTCTCGCGCTAGGCGTGGAAAATGGATATGGACAGAGTGTCATTTCCGTGATTTTAGGAGCTGATACGGAAGCAAATCGTTTTCAAGAAGCAAAAAGTTTAGCGTGGTGGGGGCTCACTCAAGAAAACAAAAAAACAATAAAACAATAAAACAAAGAATTGTTTTATTGTTCTTGTGTTTTAATGTTTTATTGAAGAATGTTTAATATAAACTACATCCAACTTTTTAAAAGCATCCCGCCGCAGATTGCGACAATGATTATTGCGATGTTGCCGATTGCGGAATTGCGCGTTTCTATTCCTGTTGCTTTAGCCGGATATAAATTATCTCTTGCGTCCGCGTTTTTTTGGTCTGTTTTAGGAAATATAATTCCAGCGCTTATTATTTTAAAATATATTGGTCCGATTTCGGAATGGTTAAGAAAAAAGTCAGCTGGATTTAATAAATTTTTTACATGGTGGTTTAAACGGACAGAAAGTAAATTTCACGATAGTTTCTTAAAATACGGATCCGTCGCGTTAATTATTTTTGTGGCGATACCTTTGCCGATGACTGGAGCATGGTCTGGAGCGCTCGCCGCATTTTTATTTAATATCCCGCCTCAAAAAGCATTTTGGCTAATAACATCTGGAGTTATACTGACCGGTATAATAATTACTATTGCAACTAAGTTGGGGATATTTGGATTTGGGATGATGCGGTAGCGGGGGTATTGTTTTTTATAAAAATATGATATTATATAAATATGATACCAATTCAAACAACTAAAGACATTTTATTTTTAGTGATTGCTTTTTGCGTTTTGCTCCTTACTATTTTTTTAGCATGGCTTCTTTATTATTTTATCGCAATAATAAGAGATGTCCGCAAATTAACAAAAAGCATTGAAGATAAAGTTGAAAAAACAGGCGCAGTTATAGATTTAATAAAGAATAAAGTTGATAGTTCCGCAACGCATTTTATCCTTTTAGTTGAAGCGATAAAGCAAATAGTAAAATTTGCTATGGAAAGGCGGGAAGCGAAAAAGGCGGCGAAGAAGAAAAAATAAAAATTGAGAAATAGAGAAATTAGCATTAATTCAAAGTTTAACACCCCCCTTTGGTGAAATATGTGATTTTTGTCAGTTATTTAACAGAAGTTTGTTTTTAGTTAAACTATGTGTCATTTGTAATCCTGACAGTACGGAATAGCTTTTACATAGCTTTTTTTTATTTGATTTATGCGTAGAATGTGCTATAATAGTTTTAAACGCGCCACTACGAACATCAGTTTAGACGCCACACTACGAATGCGGCACATCCGAATAACGACACCCATCTGAATTTTTTTAAAGATTTAACATTCGGATTTTTCGGGGCATTTGGATAAAATTTGTAGGTTCGGATTATATTTATGACTTTTACCCACTTACATACGCATAGCCATTATAGCTTATTAGACGGACTGGCAAAGATTGACGATCTTGTCGCGAAAGCTAAGGAATATAAGATGGATTCTTTAGCTTTAACAGATCATGGAGTAATGTATGGACTAGTTGAATTTTATCAAAAATGCAAGGCCGCGGGCATAAAGCCGATTTTAGGAGTGGAGGTATATCTTGCGCCCAATGGAATGGAAAATAAACGATCAAAAATAGATGAGGAAAGACCCCATCTTGTTTTATTAGCAAAAAATATTCAAGGTTATAAAAATTTAATAGAATTAACATCAAAAGCGCATTTAGATGGTTTTTATTATAAACCAAGAATAGACTTTGATTTATTAGAAAAAAATCACGAAGGCCTAATTGCTTTAACTGCTTGTCTTGGGGGAGAAATTCCTTCATTGATTAAGAATGGCAATAGAGAGAGAGCAAAGCAACGAATAATTGAGTATAGTAAATTATTCGGGGAAGGGAATTTTTATTTAGAAATCCAACATCATAAGGATTGCAAAATTCAGGAATTTGTAAATAAAGAAATGATGAAATTATCTAAAGAAACGGGAGTGCCTCTTGTCGCGACTAATGATATTCATTATGTGGAAGCTGAAGATCGGCATGCTCATGATATTTTATTATGCTTGCAGACTAAAAAACAGCTTGCGGACAAGAATAGGATGAATATGTTAGAGTTTGATGTTTCTTTTAGAAGTCCGGAGCAGATGATTAAAGATTTTTCGTATATTCCGGAAGCTATTGAAAATACGAAAATTATTGCGGATATTTGCAATGTTGAAATTGAGTTAGGAGAAATAAAGCTTCCATATTATGAAGTTCCTGAAGGAAATACAGAAAATAGTTATTTGAACAAATTATGTGTTCAAGGGCTAAAATCAAGATACAATATTACAGAAGAGGAAATAATGGCAGTGAGAAATAAAAAAATATCAGACGAAGAATTAGAAATTAGAAATTTGAAATTAGAAATTGGAGAAAAACCATCTAATGAGGATTTTATAAGGAATGTAATAGAACGTATGGATTATGAGCTTGGTGTTATAAATAAGATGGGGTTTGCTTCATACTTTCTTATTGTGCAAGATTTTGTTAATTGGTCAAAGAATAATGGCGTAGTTGTCGGACCTGGAAGAGGCAGCGCGGCTGGCGCGATCGTGGCTTATTTATTGAATATTACTAATGTTGATCCTATAAAATACGATTTGCTTTTTGAAAGATTTTTAAATCCGGAAAGAATTTCTATGCCTGATATAGATATTGATTTCGCGGATACGAAAAGAGAAGATGTGATAAGGTATGTAGAAAAAAAATATGGGACGGATCATGTTGCGCAGATTATAACTTTCGGGACGATGGCGGCAAGAGCGGCGATTAGGGATGTCGGCAGAGTTTTGGCAATTCCTTATGATTATTGCGATAGAATAGCAAAAATGATACCGATGTTTTCTTCTTTGAATAAAGCTTTAGAAATTGTCCCGGATTTTAAAGCTATTTATAAAAGCGATAGTGATGCTAAAAAGTTAATAGATATGGCGAGGAAACTTGAAGGCGTCGCCAGGCATTCTTCCCGCCACGCTTGCGGAATAGTTATTTCTCAAAATAAATTAACGGATTATGTACCTTTGCAATATGCTTCTGGCGATGATAGGACGATTGTTTCCCAATATTCGCTCCATCCGGTTGAAGATTTGGGATTGTTGAAAATGGATTTTTTAGGACTCAAAAATTTAACTATCATTGAACGGGCGATAAAGATTATAAAAAGAATTTATAATGACGAAATAGATATTGATAATTTACCCATTGATGACGAGAAAACTTATGAATTATTCCAGCAAGGGAATACTACTGGCGTATTTCAGTTTGAATCTTCAGGGATGAGACGATATTTAAAGGAATTAAAGCCTACGGATATTGAAGATCTTATCGCGATGACTTCTTTATACCGTCCGGGACCAATGGATCTTATTCCTGAATATATTGCTGTAAAACATGGCAGGAAAAAACCATCATATCTGCATCCGTTTTTAAAACCGATTCTAGACAAAACTTACGGCATAGCGGTTTATCAAGAACAGCTTTTGCGGATAGCAAGAGATTTGGCTGGATTTACTTTAGGAGAAGCTGATGTTTTGCGCCGCGCTATTGGAAAAAAGATAATAAAACTTTTAAACGAACAAAAAATTAAATTCATAAAAGGATGCATTGCAAACGGCATAAAAGAAAAAACCGCGAGAGATATTTTTGCTTTTATGGAGCCTTTTGCGGGATATGGTTTTAATAGAAGCCATGCGGCTTGTTATGCGATCATTGCTTATCAAACAGCATATTTAAAAGCTAATTATCCAGCTGAGTTTATGGCGGCTTTAATGACTTCTGATAATGGCAATCTTGATAAAATTGCCGTAGAGATTGAAGAATCTGTCAGGATGGGGGTTGATATTTTGCCGCCTGATATAAATGAGAGTTATAAAACTTTTACTGTTGTTGACAGCGAGCAGAGGGGTAAGAAAAAAATAAGATTCGGGCTTTCAGCAGTTAAAAATTTAGGAGAGAACATCATTGAAAATATAAAAGATGAGAGGGAAAAAAATGGAAAATTTAAAGACACTGATGATTTTGTTAATAGGATGAATTGTAAGGATTTTAATAAAAAATCTTTAGAAAGTTTAATAAAAAGCGGGTCATTAGATGGTTTTGGAGAAAGAGGAGATTTACTCGCGAGCGTAGATAAAATTTTAGCTTATTCTAAGAATGCTCAAAAAGCCAAAGACGGGGGGCAGGATAGTTTATTCGGGCAAGTTGAAACATTTCAATTAAAAATAGAAAAAGGCGATCCTGTTTCGGAAAAAGATAAATTATCTTGGGAAAAAGAATTTTTAGGTTTATATATTTCAGATCACCCATTTCGCAAGTTTTCTAAAATTTTACAGGATAATATTGTGAAAATTTCTTATCTTGAGTATGCTAAAGATGGCTCAACAATAAGAGCGGGAGGGATAATCTCAACCATAAAAAAAATAATTACTAAAAAAAATGAGCAGATGATGTTTATAAGATTGGAGGACGAGACTGGCGGAGGGGAAGTTATCGTATTCCCATCTATTCTAAAAGAATACGCAAATATTTTAAAAGAAGCAGAAACTGTTGTTATAACAGGAAAAGTTTCCGCGAAAGATTCAACAAATAAAATTATATGCAATGAAATTTTATCTATAAGAGAAGAAAACGCGCTTGACATAAATTCTCGCTTAGTAAAGATAGATTTTAAGTTAAGAAAGAAAGAAATTTTAGAGAAAGAAATTTTTGATAAAAACGAAGAGGATATTTATGCTGGAGAAATTGATATTGGAAAAAAAATAAATATAAGGATAAATAATAAAAATGACATTTTGAAATTAAAGGACATTTTAATATCTGGGAAGGGCAATAATCTGGTATATTTAATTGTTGATAATAAAAAAATCAAGACTAAATTTAGCATTGATGATAGCGCGGAGATTAAACGTAAAATAGCTGAGATAGCGGGGGAGGGAAATGTGTTTGAGGAGATATAAAATCTGACTTTTTTATTTTTTTATATTATGGTAAAATAATATTATGGATAAAGAAATAATGCTTAAATTTATAGATGAAGTTATTAGTAAGTCTGGACTTGAATTGCCAGATGATTTTAAGACCGATTATCAAGAGCGGATGCTTTCTAATCTGCAAAAAAAGATTTGGTTATTGATGATTTCTGAATTAGATGATGCGAAATTAAAAAAGTTCGTTGAGTTGACTGATGGGATTAGTGATCCTGAAAATATCGGAGATAAAAAAAACATTGATATCTTAGAGTTTTTTAAAAATAATATAGAGGATTTTGAAATTAAGATTTTAAAAGCAATGGATGCTTTTGGAAATGATTTTATCAGTGATGTCGTAGCGCTTAAGGACAGTACGCTCTAAATTAGCGCTGATTTTTTTTAAAACACACCCCTGTCACCTCTTGCTAGCGGGGAACTAATAGACTAAGTTTTTACCACATGAGTAGTTAAATATTTTTTAGTATGTCTTTATTTAGAAAAACGAAAGAAATGGCGGTTCAAAAAGAAAAAGAATTTGAACCGCAAGAGCAAAAAGCTGATGAAGCTGTTGAGTTTTTAGATCCAAGCGAGATAAGAAAGCAATATGACAGAGATATTGATCTTTTGATGTCAGCAAAAAACAAAGAATATATGGAGAGCATAAATGAAGATGAAGGAGCGCAGATAGATAAGAGGATTGCGAATATGGGAGAGCGTTTAGGATTTGGGGATGAGTTAGATAGAAAAAGAAATGGTGTTATGAATATATTCAGGAAAGTTTTTGGAGTTAAAGAGAAAAAAACAAAAGATGAGATAATTCTAGATAAGACGGGTAAAATAAGAGATGACGCGGAAGCATGGGTTAAGCGCGATTTGTATTTTGAGAAAGCGGAGAAAACGCGGCTAGAGCGGGAGAAAGAAGAATCTGCGTTAGCAACTAAAGGAAAAAATATTGCTAAAGTAATTGGTGGTTTAGGAAAGACAGTCGCAGAGGCTGGCGCGGCGTTTAAGGCAAGCCATATTTTAGTGTCATCCGGGTTAGCTATGGCTGGCGCGGGAGTTGCGGCAAGCGGAGCAGGGGCGGCAGTCGGATCTTTCGCGTTAGCTGGCGGAGCGCTTTATGGCGGAAAGAAAATGGCTAGTTGGGTAAAAGAGAAATGGAGAGAGCATAAGTATATGCAGGATGAGTTAGATTATGAGAATAAGTTTATTCAAGAAAGATTAAAACAAAGAACATCTGAACTAATGAGCATAGAATTGATGGATAAGCAGGACGCGGGAAGAGTGAAAGAAGATAAAAAATACGAGGGCATGAGAAAGCAATATATTACTGGGAAGATTGATGATAATGAATGGAATGAATTTTTAATGAATAGGGCAGGGGAATCAATAAAACAATGGGCAGAGGGAAAAGAAGGGATAGATGTAAAATACACGGAAAGAGAAATAAAGGATATGGGTGTTGCGGCGGCTGTTTTGGGGAAGACAGAGGAAAAATTAGATGGAAAAGTTGAGAGAAAATTATTTGACATAGCGAGAAGCAATCCGGCTTTGTTTAAAAAGATAAGCAATGAAAATACATTTAAAACAATGGGTAAAGAATATCTTAATGAATTAAAGGGTTTAGTTTTGTTTCAAATTCCGATTGTTCGTTTAGCTTTAACTGGCGCCGGCGGATGGGAGCTTGGAAATCAAGTAATAGACATAGCTTTTGAGGGCAATGAATGGTATGAACAAAATAAATATGGCTTGCGTACTTTAACGAAATCTATAGCAGGCATTGGCGGAGTGGCGGCTTTGTTTTATGTTTTTTCGCAAGAAGTGGATGGGAGTAAAATTAAAGGGTTAGTTCAGGAGTTTAGGAATGATTGGGGGAAAGTCGGGAAAATAATAGAGACGCTTTCTCCGGGTAAAGCTGAGGCGGCGGAGATAGAATATCAGACGCCGCAAGTCAAAGATTCTAATGTTGTTAAGGCGCTTAGTAGTAAAGGGAAGTCAATAGAAGATTTTCATACAGAAGGAAAAATAAACATTGTAAAAGGAGATAATTTATGGAAAATTGCGCAAGAAATGCAACCGCCAGCGTCTAATAATATTAAAACGCTTCTTGGCGCAGAACTTGCGCCAAAAAACATTAAAGGCGTTGCTCCAAATGTTGCGTTAGATGCAGGGAAAAAGATTCAAATAGACGCGATCAAGGATTTTTTAGTTAATAAATATAAACAGCAATATCCGGGAGCTAACCCTGATGTAATTAAACCGGGGCAGAAAATAGATTTTAGTCCAAAGGAATTAACAGAATATCTTACAAAAAAAGGCGGCGTTGTTGAGAAAGTGCAAAATTTAACTCCGAAGCAAGCTATGGAAGCCGCAGGCGGAAAATATGATGTTAAGCCTATTAAAAAAGCGGTGGCGGTTGAGAAAGTGAAGAATGTTAAAGAGGTAAAAAGTGCGGAGATTAAAGAGAAGGTGAAAATTGAAAAGAAGGCGGATGCGCAACAAAAGACAAAAGAAGGACAGGCGCAAGAAGTCAGTAAAGATTCTAAAATAGAAGATAATAGCGATATAAATAAGAGAATAGCTGATAATGATTATGTGAGTCAGGCAGAGTGGGAGCAAGCTCATACCATAGCTTCGCCGCAAGAATACGCGGATTATATGGAAAAGGTTCCTTTGGCGAAGAGAGTAGGAAAAGGGATGGAGAAATTAAAGTTGCCGCAAGATAAGATAGAGCTTGAATATGTAAAAAAGATTGAAGGTATAGCAGAAAAATTTACGACGGAGCAAAGAAAATTAGGCGCGGTCAAAGAATTGGAAAACAGAATAAATAGATTAGATGGTAATGCGAATAAAGAGACTATTGAAGATCATATTTTATTTTTATCGCAGTCTGGCGCAGAAAGAGATGTTTTTAATTTAAAATTAAATAGCGCGATAGAGCTGAGAAGCGTTCTGCAGAAACGGCTTAATGTTTCGCCCGAAGCGATTGGCAGACTAGAAGCGATTTCATCCACAAAAGACGGAATGGTTTTAACGCCGGAAGGTATTTTGGGACATCCTAAAATATATTTATCTGAAAATTATGAAATTACAAAAGTAGAAAATGCAGGATATGTTTATGAATCTTCGCGCGACCAATTGAGCAGTTTCAGAGATTGGAAAAAAAGAATCTTAAGACAGGATAATAGCGTGAAATGGAATCAGTTTCTAGACTATATAGTTATAAAGGGAAATGTTTCAGAAACGAATATGCGCTATGTAAATAGTCCGGAGAAGGTGAATTTTGTAATATATTTAGTTGAGCATAATTCTTTTAATAATGTAGAAGCTAGTTCGCGTTTAGGAGATTGCTTAAAGTTGCTTGATAGCCGTCCGTCTTTAAACTTTTTGCAGAAATTTAATTTTGCGAGAATTATATTAAACCCGAAAAATGCGGAAGTGTCAAAAGATTTTATTACGAGTTTTGGGTTTAGTGAACCAAAAGATATAAAGATTAAAGTAAAAGGGGATAGGATTACAATACCGGGCGTGGAGCTTAATGGTAATAAATTTAATTTGCATTTTGATACAAAGACTGGGGAATTTATTGATCCATGGTTTTTTGGTTTAGGGGACAAAAGATTTAAAAATCCATCTGAATTTTTGAATTATTTAGGAGAGCATATTAAGCATAAGACAGGGCATTTTTCATATTTGAAAAAGCGGGGGCGGCGGGGGTAGCAGTATATAATTTTTTTTTAAAAAAAAAATAAGAACCATAGAGAGAAATAAGATGTTTGTGAGTTTTTTTGCTCGCATCAAATTTTTCAATATGGTTCTTTTTGGAGCGGAGCCGTGAACCAAACGGCTCCGCTTTTGTGAACTATAATGTGCGTGTCACCACATTTCCCCCTCTAAAGATGGGGGAATAGGGGAGTTGGGGCTATAATGGGCGTGTCGCCGAATGCGGTTTTTTACAAAATTATGAAAACTTTTAGGCTTTATTAAGCCAAAATTTTTTTCAAAAATCGTAAAATTTGCTATTCGGCGACAGTCTCATAATTTGCGGGCGTAAAATACCACCCGTTGGTTTTTTTTGCGATCCGATGGTTCGTACTCCATCGTTTCGCCTCCGTACTCTATCCCTTCGACAGAGTACCCCTTCCCTTTAAAAAAGTCGGCAACTGCCTGCGCCCGGGCAGTACCGAGTTTTTCATTTAACTCCCCGCCAGCCTCTGTTAACGCTGGCGATGCCATGCCCTTCACGGAGTACACTTTATATAAAGGTGTAGTATTTGGGTCAGACATTTTGTCTGCCCATTCTTGAGTCTGCACAAGAGTGGCACCCTCTAGCGCCGACTTTCCCTCCCCAAAGCCGACGATATAGCCGACAATATAGTCGGCGTAATCACCGGCAGTAAGGTCGCGGGTTCGTAGGGCGGTCTTGCGGACGTCGCCAATTTGCTCCCCGAGACTTCGCGCTCGGGTGGCAATTTTTTTGACGGTGGTGTCTAGGACTCTTAGGTTGTCCTTGACGGCTCCGACCTGCCCCTCGAGTACATCGTGGGCGGCTGTTACGACCGCGATGCGGACATCGTGGCTATCCAGCCGCTCCCCAAGAGCGGTTGCTTCTCCTTCTAGGCTGGTCGCCCGCTCCTCTATGGCGTCGGTCGCTTCCCCAAGAGCGGTTGCTTCTCCTTCTAGGCTGGTCGCCCGCTCCTCTATGGCATCGGTCGCTTCCCCGAGAGCCTCAAATGCCTCCCTAGAGGAGACCTGCCCCGCCTCCAGCGCATCCAGTCTCCCATTTATTACGGCTAATTTCCTTGGGATGCAACCGGAAACCGCCACCACCGCCACCAGCACTACAAAAAAATTTGCCTTTCTCATTTTTAAATCCCTCCGCCCAGTCCTATTCGCATAAGAGGGGCTGTCTTTTTGAAAATTTTTTAAAAAAAAATTAAAATTCCCTTAAGTCCTCTTTTAAAAAAAGAGGGAAATACTTATTAAGAAAATTTTTCGGCCTCCCCCCTTTCCTCGTTGGAAAGTTTTTTATGGTTTATCTTCTGATACTAATTTCTTTGTTTTAAAAATATCACCCTAATTAGATAGGGAGAACAAAGAAAATAGCATATTTTTCAAGGTACTTAATAAAATAGCATATCACATATTTAATATTTTGTCAAGCATTTTAGTATGTTTTTGGCTAAAATAAGAGAAAAATAAGAGCTGAAAAAGTGATAGTTATGCTCTATTTAACATTTAGTAAAAAAAAATTAAAATATGGTAGAATTTAAGCGAGTGAAGAAAGAGGATTATGTTTAAGAACGAAACAAACCATAGGATTATTCGGTTGAATGTCTGTGTTGCCGCAGTTGTTGCCAGTATAGAATCTGTGTGATAAGCTTAATTTAGTAAGATTTTAAAATATGCGTGAAAAAATTATAAAAATAATAAAATCACCATTGCTATATCTTACGCTAATCGCGGCGGTTTTTTTTGTCGCATATTCCGCTCCAAGATTTAATACAACAATTATAAATTCTTCTCCTGATGAAAACGCTAATTACTATTTTTCACGCCTTGTCGCGGAAGAAAGTACTTTGAAAAAGTATGAGCCTTTGAATGAAAATATTGATGCGATAGTTCACCCGCGAAGCGTAAATGTTAATAGAGATAATTATTTAGTCCCCGGAAGCTTTTTAGGATTGCCTATTATTTATGGAATAATAGGCAAAATATTTACTCCAAATATAATAATTTTTTTGACTCCATTTTTCGCGGTAATCGCAAGTTTATTTTTCTATGGAATAATGAAAAATATTTTTTCACGCGAGGAGGCGTTTATAGCATCTATTTTAATGCTTGCTAACCCTGTTTTATGGTACTATTCAACTAGAAGTATGTTTCATAATGTTCTTTTTTTGAGTTTACTTATAATTGGAACTTTTTTCTTAATTAATGCTGGATTATCAAGAGATGCGGGAGCATTAAATAGCAGTGAACAGCAAAAAGATAAATTTCAAATTTCAAGCTTCAAATTTCAAAATAATATCAAATATCAAATATCAAATTTTAAAAAATATATATTTTTGTTTTTAGCTGGATTTTTTCTTGGGTTAGCGCTTATTACGAGAACTGCGGAGGCGCCGTGGGTAATATTAGTGTTATTGATATTATTAGTCATATATTGGAAAAAAATAAAAATTTTTGAAATTTTTATTGTAGTTGTAGCGATTATTTTAGTGAGTTTGCCTATATTATATTGCAACCAAATATTATACGGCAGTCCATTTTTAACGGGATATTCTAATTTAAGAAAAAATGATTTAGCCGCAACCGAAGTTAATGACAGTAATGTAAATTCAGAAGATAAAAGCGATAAATGCTTAATAAATAATCTTAATGGCGGTGGTAATTTGGAGTTGTCGTGCGGCGCGAGCAATGTTTCTGTTCCTGCGGAGAATGCGCAAAATAATGATTTATATAATAAGATAAAAAAATTAGTAAAAAATAATATTCCTGCCAATTTTGTATTGCATTTTAACATAAAAACAGTAGTTCTAAATTTTAAGAATTATTTTATTGATTTCTTTAAGCCATTAAGCTATTTATCTTTCGCAGGTATTATTTTCTTGATAATTTGGCTGGTTTTTTATAAAATAAAGAAAGGAGAAGATGACGAGAAAAGATTAAAAAGCAAGCTAGCGTATTTAATTATTTTTTGCATAGTTTCCGCCTATCTTATTATCTATTACGGAAGTTGGATTTTTTACGATACGCCCGATAAAACTTTGATTACTATAGGTACATCTTATACAAGATATTGGCTCCCAGTATATATAATGAGCTTGCCATTTATTTCTTTCTTGATCGTAAAAATTTCAAAAATTTTTAAATTTTCTTTTCCGAAATTTATATTTATTTTTTTATGCGCGAGCGTAATTGTTTCATATTGCGGATGGCGGGTTTTATATGCGCCATACGAGGGTATAATTGAGCAATTTAAGAATATGGGGGAATACCCGTATAAGAAAGAATTGGTTTTAAAGCTCACAGAGGAAGATGCGGTTATCGTTAATCAATATTATGATAAATTATTTTTTCCGCAAAGAAAAGTAGTAGCCAGCAAGATGCATGATGATGAAAATGTTATACTGGCTTTAGCGTCTATCGTTGATCGCGCGAGTGTTTATTATTATGCTTTTAACTTAAAGCAGGAAGATATTGATTATATAAACAGGGTTAAATTAGCTGATTACGGGCTTATGCTAACTGATGGGAATATAATTTTTAAGGATGAGGAATTATGGAGGGTAATTAGAAAATAATTAGTAATTGTTTTTCCATGCTTGATGTGTCATTTGCGAATGACAGATTAAAAGTGGAATGACAAAAAAATAATATGAATAAAAATAAATTGATAATTTTTGAGAGCAGACAAATTCGCAGGACTTGGCATAATGAAAAATGGTTTTTTTCCGTGGTTGATGTTGTCGGAGTTTTAACGGAATCTGTAAATCCTACGGATTATCTTAAAAAAATTCGGAGAAGAGATAAAGAACTAGGTATCTACATAGGGACAAATTGTCCCCACATAGAAATGACCACAGAAGCGGGGAAAAACAGAAAAACTCTCGCGGGAAATCCTGAAAATATTTTTAGAATTATCCAGTCTATCCCATCGTCCAAAGCAGAACCATTTAAAAGATGGTTGGCAAAAGTTGGTTACGAGAGAGTGCAGGAAATTGAAAATCCAGAATTAGCGCAAGAAAGAATGAAGGAAATTTATGAACAAAAAGGTTATTCAAAAAATTGGATTGATAAAAGGTTAAGAGGTATTGCGATTAGGCAGAATTTAACAGATGAATGGAAAGAACGAGGAATTGAAAATAAAAATGATTTTGCTATTTTAACAGCAGAAATTTCAAAAGCGACTTTTGGTATAACTCCGTCAGAATATAAAGAATTAAAAGGTCTGAATAGTAAAAATCAGAATTTATGGGATCATATGACGGATTTCGAATTAATTTTTAATATGCTTGGCGAAAAAGTAACAACGGAAATTTCTCAGAAAGAAAAACCGGATACTTTTACTAAAAATAAAGAAGTTGCAAGAAGGGGCGGAGGAGTTGCTGGCAAGGCGAGGGAAGAAACAGAAAAAGAAATAGAACTCATTGCGACTTACCACAAAAGTATCTTAGGTTAATTAAAGTATATGCTAAAAGCTTTTTTCCCTTATAATTACTGGACTTTCGGTCATATCTGATAACAAGAGAACGATATGCATCTTCCCATCCAAATGTTCTTTCTATAGAAAAACGTTTCAGATAAATTTTTTTATTAAAGTATCGCGGTCTTCCTTTTTTCTTTTTATCTTTCTTTCTATTTCTTGGATTCTCTGGAATGTTGGGCTTCATACCGATATTCCAGATAATCTTGCGATTAGCTTTAGAATCAAATCCCATATCCAAATTAAAGACCTTGCCTTTTATATCAAGATTTATCGCTTTGACTATTTTTTGAAAATCCGCAATACTGCACTTTAATAAAGAAATGTCATTTAAGTTTACTTCTATGCATTCAACTGGGGAAATAATATTGCCGATACTGTCTGTAAGCCCGATAATTTTTTGACCTTTCTGATGTTTATGCCCTGAATAACCTATTTTATCGCCCCTTTTTTAGCCACGCTATTGTTGCCGTCGCCATGAATGCATTTGAATTTTAATTTGTTTTTGTCTTTTAAATAACGGACGCTTTCAATAAATATCTTTTCGAAACTCCCATCATTTGACCAACGATTGAACCACTTCCAAACATTAACATGATGAATTTCTTTTTTGCCAGATTCATTTAGTTTGATTGGAATTTTTTCCCACTGGCATCCTGTGTCCAACTGATAAAGGATGTAACTAAAAATTGAATGCAATTTTTCCGATGTTGGAATAATTCCCCGCTTTGGCAGAGATAGGTAGGGCAAAAAGAATTTTTCAAACTCTCTAAAAGTTAATTTTTTAGGAAGTTTGTTGAATTTTTTATTATGTGATTTTTTCATAGGTATTTTAGCTTACCTATGCATTATATCATTATTTATACTAAGTCGCAATGAGTTCATAATATAAATAATGACGAATTTGGTTCAAAAACAAAGATATATCATTTGCCTATGGATCAACAATATGATAGAACAGTAATTGGGAATCGTACAGGCGAATTTTATGCTTTCACGATAAAAGAAGCAGAAAACGCGGGGTTCAGAAGAGCGTTTAAACATAGGTATTAAAAAATAGGTATTTATGAACTACGATAAAATTCATAAAACAATAAGATGGTTGTTGGCAGGAACTGTTATTTTAGCCTTTCTTTTTCTAGTGAACGAAAAACTTGTTCTCTGGGGAAATTTTGAAGTTGAATATAATTTTTCTAAAAAATTTCATCCATTTATTTCTTGTTTGCGTCCTGATGACAGGGTTGGAGAAAAATCCGATGGGACGGATGGATTTTTTTACTATCATATAGAAGGGGAGCCGGTTTATTTTGATATTGAAGCGCCAAGTAATTTTAATAAAGTTAATTTAGAATTAGAATATAAAATCCCGTCTTCCAATGAAAATTTTAGTGATTTTAAGGCTGGAGTTCTTGTTGATAAAGCGATGTGGCAATATAAGTTAGAGCCGCTTGAAAATAGAAAATTAGATAATCTTTCAAATGATTGGCATAGCATAAAAGAAGGGGATACTATCTTTTTACAAGGTATTAGAAAATATAATTCCATAGATGAATTTTTAAATAATCTCCCGCCAGTTAACGAATACGCGGTTTATAATTATAATTTAGATAATTATAATAATCTTTCATTTACTGGATATGAAAAAAATAATGAGTATAGAGAATTAGGTTTTTCCTTGCAAGGACGCCACCAGTTTTATACTTATATTGATAATGAACCGCTAGATTTTATATTTGATTTTTCTTTAAACGAGTCAAAAGATAAGGAAAAAACATTAACAAATAAGGCGGAAATTAATGTATATTATAGAAATGAATTAGTGAGAAGGGAAGAAATAATTAAGGATGGAAATTTTTTAAATGAAATAAAAATTTTAGAAAATGGTTTGCAAAAGGGAGTTTATAAGATAGAAATAGTTATTCCAGATGAGATAATAATAACAAAAATTAAAACAAAACAAAATTTTTTAACATTCATAAACAAAATTTATTTAGCGAATCTTGCTGGGAATTATAATAATGTTTCTTTATATACGAATAGTCCGTCTTTAAAAATATCCGCAAGCGAAGGAGATTCTTTACAGAATATAAAAATAGCAGACAAAGTTTATAAAATAAATGAGTTATATAAGGAATTTAACTTGAATGGATTTAGCTGTGTTGATTATAAATATTTAGGGCAAAGCAATTGTCTTTCTCGCGCGCAATTAGAAAAAGACAATTTGTTAGCGCAAGGCGCTGGTTTATTTTCTTTTTCGCAAGATGAATTTTTAGATCCGGAAATAAAATCATTAGATAAGATAGAAAATTTTAGCAATCTTTATTATGTTATTGCTAGCTATAGTTCGCCTGAAAAATTAGAGGCAGGATGGTTTAGAAATAATGTTTCTTTTAATATTTCTTCTGTGATAAGAGATAAAAGAAAATATAATTTTATTTTATCGGCGAAGGGAATAAATTCTAAATATCCTATATACATAAGAAAAATAAAAGCTGTTTTTGAATAACAATAATACAAATTTACAAATGGTATCCCTGCCTGCGCAGGCAGGCGAATGATACGAAAAATCCGAATTATAATCCGAATAATTCGGATGAATTCGCAATTCGGAGCATTAGGATATAATTTGTAGATTCGGATTATATGCGGAGTTTAATTTATGAAATTATTACTAAAAAATATAATTGAAGATATATTTTACATCTCATCAATTTTTTTGATTATTCTTTGTTTTTGCGAGTTAATAAGCCCTAAATTCGCGACTCCTTATGTCAATCTTGATTTATTATTGATAATAAGCGTAATTAGTGGTATATTTATATTAGTTACTGCGTGAAAGTTTAGTTTAAAAGTTTTTTTACTTTTAACTTTAGATTTTAGACTTTTAACTTTTTTCTATGAGTGAATGTATTTTTTGTAAAATTGTCAGAGGGGACATTCCTTCTTATAAAATTTATGAGGATGATAAAGTTTCCGCTTTTTTAGACATTATGCCTGCGAATAAAGGGCATGTTTTAGTCGTCCCTCGCGATCATTATGAAAATATGCTTGATGCTCCTGAAGAGGTTTTATGTAATATTATGGCTGTTATTAAAAAGATTGTTCCGTCAATTCTTAAAAGCGTTAATGCTGAAGGGTTTAATTTAGGTCTTAATAATGGAGAAATAGCAGGGCAGGCTGTCTCGCATCTCCATTTTCATATAATGCCGAGATTTTCTAACGATGGACATCGCCTTTTTGAGCCTGGCGCTTATAATTCTGGAGAAGCTGAAGAAATACAGGAGGCTATAAAAACGAATCTTAAAGAAATGAAGAAAAAATAATAATTTCTATGTCAGAGAAATTTAAAAAATGCAAAGAGGATTTTGTATGTTTGAAATGCGGCAGAAAAGTGAAAGGCAATGGTTATACTAACCATTGTCCGAATTGCCTTTATAGTTTGCATGTTGATATAAATCCTGGCGATAGATTATCAAAATGCGGCGGTTTAATGGAGCCTGTAAAAGTTGAAAGCATTGGCAAAGAATTTATTATTACGCAGAGATGCAAAAAATGCGGATATGAGAAACGGAATAAAACATCTCTTGATGATAATTTAGACGCGGCGCTGAGGAAGTAAAATTTAATTACTATGACATTAGCTAAAAAAAATATTTTTTTATTAGCAGTGGCTATTATAATAGTTATTTTTTTTATTGTTAAGAACGTTGTTGTTTCTAGAGAAAAATTTATTATAATAAATAACAAAGAAATAAAGGCGGAAATTGCGGATACTCCCGAATTAAAATATAAAGGGCTTAGCAATAGGGATTATTTATGCGAATATTGCGGGATGCTTTTTCTTTTTAATGATATGGGCGAACGGATTTTTGTTATGCGGGAGATGAAATTTAATTTAGATATTATTTGGATAGAAGATGATAAAATAGTAAAGATTGATAAAGATTTGCATAAAGAAGGGATAAATCCTAAAGAAATATATAGTTCTGGACAAGCGGTTGATAAAGTCCTAGAAGTAAATGCTAATTTTTGTGATAAAAATAATATAAAATTTGGGGATAATATTATTTTTTAGATTTTATATAAATAAATTGCCAAGTCTTTTTTATAAGGCTTGTCTTTTTTTATAAGTGTTAATCCTTCTATTGAGAAAACATAGGATATAATCCGCGTTCCCTTTTTACATTCTTTTTTGAGTTTTTCTTTTAGTCTGGAATTTATATTTTTCGGCATGCCAAAAAAGTAAATTACATCGGCTTGCGATAAATTTTCTTTAAATAAATTTTTCAATTTGAATTTTAAGTTTTTGTTTTTAGCTAGAAATTGTTTAATTTTGCATATTAAAAAAAGAATAAATGAAATTTCCACTCCTATCGCCTTTGCTTGAAAGTTTTGCGCGGCATAAATTACGGTTTTTCCAGTTCCGCATCCAAGATCATAAAATGTTTCTCCCGTTTTTAAATCTGCTAACGCGAATATCCTTTTTAAGTCTTTTTTCCAGCACGGCACCCACGGCGCAAAAGATTTAGCTGTTATCGCTGTTGTTAGCGCCCAAAGCAATACTGCAAGTAATATTAGCGGGAGAATAATATAAAACATATAATTAAATTATAGCATAAATAAAAATAAACATATATAAATTATATGTTTATTTTTTGCAATAAGTAAAATTTTTATAGCTCAATTAGAATCCGCTTAAATTTCCTTCGGGAATTTTAGAAAGATTTTCATCTGTAATTCCCAAAGATAATTTTTTCCTTGCTTTGCTTGAGAAGTAGATAGAGCGCTTTTTTTATTCGCAATCGCAATTTACCATAACACCGTTAGATATTACTATTCCATCCTCTGGCGCAACAGATACTTTTGAAATAGCTCCATATCCGCTCACTGCTTTAATCGCAATTTCTAATTTTTTTCCGTCGCAATCGCAGTTATTAGGAATGTCAACATAAATGTCAACTATTAAATCTTCGCCATTATTTATCGTGAGGTTCGTATTGAAAATATTAAATTCTGGGAATGGATTTTCTATCTTTCCTAATGTTTTTCCGCCTGAAACAAGTTTTAAATTTTTAAATCCGTTTAGATAGGAAATTCTGTTTGAATCGTCAGAAGTTGCAAGCGTTAATTGTGTTATTTTAACATTATCTTCTTTTGCTGAAAGTTTAAAACTTCCTATCTTAGCATTATTCACAGGTTTTACTTCCCCGCCGTTAAAATTATTATTTTTTTCTATGTTAAATCCTAACTTTTTTATCTGAACTTCATTGCCGCTTGTTTGCAAACCTTCTACAAAAGGTTTTGCGTAGGAATTTCCTCCAAAAGCATCTATATTTGAAATAACCAGATTTGTTAAAGTTCCTTCAGCTGTCGGATATGTATCAGCATATAATTTTATTGTAAGTGAAGTTCCAGCTGGAATTTTGTAAGGTTTATTAAATGTAAATACTGACGGAATGTTTAAAGCATAGCTTACGCTGGTATTTCCTAAATTTAATCTTATGTTATAAAATCCATTTGTCGGATCAACAGCGTCATATCCTTCTTTCGGTTTTAGGCTTAAACTTTTTATATACATATCTTCTGATTGATTAGCAATTATTTTAAAGGATGCTAAATTTATATCTTTTGCGCCCGCTATGTAATAACTGGAAGTATATAAAGGATCTATGTAAAGCGCGGAATTTTTTATTGTAACAATATTGCTTCTTACGGTTTCAAATTTTATGTCATAGATATCGCTTTGCAAATCTTTAAATCCGAATTTATCTAAAGTAAATAGATATGTGGTATTTGCGGCGGCGGCATTTTTTATGTTGCCAGTTATATTTAATGTTAATACTTGCTGAGCTTTTATATTTATTTCAGGAGTAAAATATAGATCCATCTTTTTTTCTTTAGCAAGAATTCCCGCGTCTAATGTAAATAAAACCTCCCCGGAATAAGAGTTTATTATTTTCACATCTCCTTCTAACGGAGTTCCTGCATATTCAAAAGACAAGGACATCGTTTTTAAAGAAATATCAGCATTTATCCCTCGTATTTTAAATAACGCTAAAGATTTATTTTCCGCTCCAGCGACAGTTTCTTTTGTTGAATTTTCATCCAAATATATGAATAAAGCGGCTTTCTTTAAGCTTAATTTATTAACAAATTGCGTTGCAGAAGAAATAATAGCAGAGTTTATTTCTACTTGAGAATTCGCTCCTTTTGTTATTACGAATGAAGAATCAGGTATGATAAATTCAAATTCTTTATTTCCTTTTCCAGCAATGTCTGCTCTTAAGGCGATCGCGCGCGAAGAACTCTTTTTTATTTTTAACGGATTATAGTTTAAATTAAATAAAACTGTCCCATCTTTTTGCATCCAGACGGATGTCACTAATATTTTATTATTATCGTCTATTAAATCAAGATTGATTAAATCAGAATATAAAATATTGCCGCGCGCTTTAAATCCTATTTTAGTAAGAAGAATATCTTCATTTTTTGATGTTTCTTCTATTTTAAATGCCGCTAATGTTTGATCTTTTGCTCCTTGATTTATTTCATGATAGTTTAATGGAATTGCAGTTATCTTTCCAAATCCTAAAATTTTAGATCCATTGATCATCTGTTTGACTGTTCCAGAGATAGGGAAGGACGAAGAAATTAAAGAATCTGTTTTTATGTCGCTAGCTTCATTTATTCCAAAACCGATAGTCCTGTACTGCGCGTCTGCATTATTAGTTATGCTTGCTTTTATGGTTAATGTTTTACTTTCTCCTTCGGCTAAAATTATTGGCTCAGAAAAAAAGAATTCCGCTTTTTTATTGTAAGGAGTTGTTTTATAAGTGAAATAATTATTAGCGGTATCAATTAAATAGACGGAAGAAACATCTTCATTTGAGGATACGCCCAAAAATGCAATAATAAGTCTAGTGATTTTAGTTTCTCCTTTAGCAGAAGTTAATGTTATTTTTGTAAATTCTCCAGTAGAACCTGTCGGGATAACAGTATCTTTTGGCGAGTCATTTGATAAAGAAACATTTAATAAACCGTGTTCTTCATTTTTTGAAATAGAATTTTCAGAAAGATTTAAAACAGGATTATTTGTGGTTATTTTTAAGTCAGATACAGGTTCTGCCAATACATAACCTTCTAAGTCTTTTTTGCTCACCTCTAAAATATCTTCCCATTTATATCCTAAATTAGTAAATATTTCAGAAGAGGGAACTAATCTTCGCGCATTTTTTTCAATAATATAAACCGCAGAGTCATTTTGCGTTTTTATTAAATCAGCGTTTTTATACGCGTCTAGATTTTTCTCGCTGATAATTCTAATATCTTCCCATTTATTGCCATAATCTAAAAATATTTCAGCGTTTAAATATGCCTTTTTTATTTTTTTATTAAAATTTATATAATAGACAGTATCATCATTTACTAATTTTACTGATTTTACATTATGATAAGAGTTTAATTCTTTTTCGGAAACGGTCTTTATGTCGCTCCATTTATAGCCATGGCTATTAAAAACATATTCATTAGGCATGAGATTTTTTTCACCGTCAAGAACAGAGTAAACAGCATGATTATTAGCTGTCTTTATAAGTTTTTGGGCAGGAGTTATAGTTCCAGCAGCTAAAGCTATGCTGGAATTTGCAAATAATAAAATAATGCCGAACAGCGCGGCTATAAAAAAGATTGCTATAATTTTTCCTAAGTCTTCTAACATATATAATAAAAGTCAAAAGTCAAAAGTCAAAACTGCACACACTTAACTATTTATTCCACCTTTGTTCGTAATACTAAATAATAGCACAATATAATAAAAGTGTCAAGTATTGAATCTGTTTTATGCTTAGATAAGCCAAAAACAAAAAAACATCCTATAATATTGGATGCTGTGTAAAAAGAAAGGAGGTGGAAAGGAGGCTAGCTTTATGGTTGCGTAGCCTCTCTTTCCGAATAGCGAGCAGAGGAATAGCTCGGCTTATTTTTTTAAGGGAGGAAGAAGGTTAACGAAAATATCTATAAATATTGTGGTATTAACCTTCTTCCTTTTGTTCCGGGAGGAGAAAAATTGAATTTTAAGATTTGGGGGAGAGGTTGATATCCTAAAATTTTTCTCCTTCCTTTTCCCTAGGGAACAATGTACGATTTTAAAAGAGTAGCGGGGAGGTGCTAAAAAAGATGTTTATTTCCCCCGCTACTTATTGCAGAAAAAGGAGCTTATCATGAAAACATATTTTACTTATAGCACAATAATTTTTTTTTTGCAAGAGGGGTATTTTAGAACTATGATCTTACTGGGACTGTCGCCCAAATAAATTTTTGGTAAAAAACTAACAGCGCTTAACAAAATTATCTTAAATCTTGTTAACCTTTGTTAACTTTTTATCATTTTTACTCTTTTTTATCTCTTTTAAAACATAATAATCCCTTGACGGG
>JAZDEU010000021.1:0-3021 GCA_043808545.1 bacterium
CACTAGTGTTGCGTTTAAAAAAAATTAGCACATTGAAAATCACTTAAATTAGCATAAATTTAGACATTTTTAATTTTTACGACTTGAATCGTGATAAGATAATTATCCACAGTTTTTATTAACTTTAACGATAATTATCTATGTATCAAGGAAAATTTATTTTCGCGCAAATCGTTGACTTCATACCTTATTATGATTTTATTAAATGCATCAAACTTTACCGTGGCGATAATAAAATCCGCCAATTAACTTGCCGCGACCAATTGCTGGCGATGATATTTGGGCAGCTTACTAATTTGCGAAGTTTGCGCGGCATAGTCCTTTGTTTGAACGCTCATTCTAGGTTGCTATATCATTTAGGATTTAAGGCGAATAAATTTGTTTTATCAACTTTAACTCGCGCAAATGAAAATCGCGACTGGCGAATTTACCGAGACCTATCTCAAGTATTAATCGAGCAAGCCAGAAAACTTTACGCTCAAGATAATGATTTTAAACTTGAACTTAAAAATTCTGTCTACGCACTTGATTCAACAATAATTGAGTTATGTCTCAGTACATTCAAATGGGCATATTTTAAATCGGGAGAATCGGCTGTAAAAATTCATACGCAGTTAGATTTAAAAGGTAATATTCCTTCATTTTTCTTGATAACAGAAGCAAAAATTCACGATATAAATTTTTTAGATATATTGAATTTTGAAAAAAATTCTTTCTATATAATGGATCGTGGATATTTTGATTTTGAAAGACTTTTTAAAATAGATCAAGCAACGGCTTTTTTCGTTATCAGATCTAAACATAGCTTATCATTTAAAAGGATATATTCAAGAGTAGTTGATAAAGCAACTGGGGTATGCTGTGATCAAATAATTAAACTAAAATATTTTTATTCAAAAAAGAATTATCCAAAAAAATTAAGGCGAATAAAATATTATGATAAAGAAACTAACAGACACTATATTTTCTTAACAAACAATTTTGATCTTAACGCGAAAACGATTGCCGATTTATACAAACATAGGTGGCAGATTGAACTTTTTTTCAAATGGATTAAGCAACATTTGCGGATTGAAGTGTTTTGGGGAACTTCTGCTAATGCTGTTAAAACGCAAATTTGTGTCGCACTATGCGCTTTCCTTATCGTGGCTATCATGAAAAAGAAACTAAAGATTGATCGGGATTTATACGAAATTCTACAGATTTTGTCCGTATCGCAATTTGAGAAAACGCCTGTAAATACGTTAATTTCAGAGTGTGCTTTACAAATTTTTGATGATCCTGCCCCAAAACAAGCATCTTTACTGGATTTTTAACGCAACACTAGTGAGTTTTAGTTAAAATACATAGGTAGTGAGCAGTTACGAAATAAGTAGAAATAAAGTAGAAATTCTTGCAATTAATTTCTATAAATCTCAATGAGTTTCAATAAATTTCTAACTGATGAGCCCTAATATCGCCAAGCCCGCGGCAATCAATATAATGGCGATAATTTTTTGCGTTATTATTTTTTTTGAATTTTTTTCTTTTAGGATTTTTGGAAATTTCCACGAAAGAAGCATCGCGAAAATAAAAATAAAAATATATTGAACGCCCTGCAGCGCAACAACTATGGAAACATACGCCACGCCCGCGAGCGCAATCGCCCAATTTTGTAAAATCGCGGCGGAGGCGCCGAAGACTTGGTTTATAATAAATAGAGCTCCTGTTTTTTTATTAAAAGATTGCTTATGATGTTTTTTATGAAAAAGTTCATCCCGCACTTCTTTTGAACACAAGAAAGACGCGGCGGCGAAAAGCGATCCGATTTTTATCCAGATTAGTCCGTGCCAGAATGGAAGCGCGAGGTAAACATATTTTGCGAGAAAAAAATAAAGCGCCAATAAAAAAGCGGTGAGCGCGGAAATTATGATGCCGCCTTTTGATGTTTTCTCTGAATCTTGCCTTGCGATCAGAAAACTTCCCGAAGCAAGGAGTACGAAAGCAAAAATTCCGGCGGATGGCAAAGGTTCTTTATTTCTCGCGATAAAAAATGTAAGCAAGAAAACAAAAAGCGGCGTTAGCCCGCCGATTGCCGAAATAACGCGCGAGGCCTCATATTTTTCTAATCCCTCATACAGAGCCAAGAGCGAAAAAACAAATATTGCGCCTGTTAGAAGACACAAAAAAAATGTAAGGGCATCAGGAATAAACAACCCTGTAAATGGGATCAATAAGATAATTAAACTTCCTAATGTCCCCGCGTAAAAAGCGTAAATTTTCGGCTTAGGCGGACCGGCTAGGAGAAATTTATCAGTTAGAGAAACGATGGAAAAAAGAAAATAGGCAAATAGTGAGACGATTAGCCATGACATAAAAATTTTAGATTTATGATTTTAGATTTTAAATTAATTTTTTTATTCAATCTATACATAAATTAGGCTGCGCACATAGCGCAACGTGATTTGATTCCCCCCTTTCGCAAAGGGGGGCAGGGGGGTTTTACGCGCGTGAGACAAATTATCTCAATTTCCACATACTCGGTTCTAAATTAAAACCCCCTTCACCCCGTTAGATGTCTTTTATCTAACGGGGTGAATCCCCCCCGTCATACGACGGGACTGGCGCCTTTGCAAAAGGGGGAAACGCTCTGTTTGGCCAAAATATTCAAATTCCTGTACGTTTAATTATTTAAAAATAACTTTCCTAATATTCTCCGCTCCTTGGCTTTCGGCTTTTATATATCCTTCCATGGCGGATTCGGCAAGGCGACCGTCATTTATAATATCAAAAAGCCATTCCGCAGTAAATTTCGTATTTCTCTGCGATATTCCCGCCCCTAAATGAATAAGCCAATGTTTATTAAAATCTTCTTGCGAGCCGATGGTTGGCGCAATAACTATCGGGATTCCAAGAGCTGTATAAAAAGAAATCTCGCTCGGCTTGCTCCATAAGATGTCCGTTTTCCTAAGATGCGCGTTAAAAATATTAAAATATTCAGATATGTTTTTTTCATACAGCACTTCAACATTATCATTTTTT
>JAZDEU010000022.1:0-7031 GCA_043808545.1 bacterium
ATCACGGCCGTAATTTACATTCAATGTGTCTTTCTGATACTCGTCCGCGCCGGTATAAAAATTTTTAACGGTTTTTAACGACATGTCGCCGATTTTTTTTAATTTCAGCTTGAGAGGAGAAACAAATCCCATGCAAGAACCCAATTCTTTAATTTCTTCTTCAGTCGCCATTTCCAAATTTACGCAGTTTAGAACATGCCCTAATTTTACTTCGTTGATATCCAAATCGCCTCTTACTGAGGCAAGCACAAACTCCCCGTTTGCCTTATAAACCAGCGTTTTAATCTGTCTCCATGCCGGTTGATTATACAATTTTACGCCATCGTTTATTGTCGCGCCGCGCGGCGCATCCTGAACTTTCATCGTAAGTTCTTTCTCATCCAAATTTTTCTCATCTCGCTTAAATTTCGCGACCTCTTCATGCGCCGCATACTTGCCGTCATCAGTTACTAAAAACTTGCTTTCTCCAATTTCATTTTCCACTACATATTCATGGCAATATTCTCCGCCGATATATCCGTTATCTGATTCCACGCAAGAAGTTTTCAAGCCCATCCGTTCAAAAATTCTTGTGTACACTTTTCCCATTTTTTCATATTCTTTTTTAAAATCTTCCTCGCCATCATGAAATGAATAACCGTCTTTCATTAAAAACTCCCGCGCGCGAAGAAGTCCTCCGCGAGCGCGAAGCTCATCCCTAAATTTCTGTGAAAACTGGTAAATATTAAAAGGCAAATCTTTATAACTTATATTATATTTTCTCACCAAATCCACGATCATCTCTTCCGCTGTACCGCCTAAAGCAAACTCCGCGTCCCGCCTGTCTTTAACTTTCATAAGTTCAAACCCGACGGAATTTGTGCGATTCGTTTCTTCCCATAATTCAAGCGGATGAAGCGTAGGAGTAATCATCTTCTGCGCTCCAGCATTATCCATTTCTTCCTCAATAATTTTTATTATTTTGTCTTTCACTCGCATCCCCAGCGGCAAAAAATAATATCTTCCTGCCACGGATTCAGCGATAAATCCGGCTTTCACTAATAACTTATGGCTAACCGCTGTTAAATCCGACGGCATACTCTTTAATGTTTTACCAAAAAGTTTAGATTGTTTCATATATGTTAAAAAAATCAATAAAACAAGAAAACAACAAAACAAAATTTATTGTTTTGATTTCCTGCGCTTTAACGATTTATTAAGAAAATAACCTTTCAAATCATCTGGATTAACATAATACGCCTCGCCTTTTTTCTTAAACATCTAACATTATTTTCCCCGCCAATCTGCTTGGAAATTTTGCGTTAAGATAATTTTCAAGTTTAATTTGCGCGGCAAGATTGTTGTTTTGTTGGTTCAATAAAAAAAATAAAAATCATTACAGAATATTACTTTTTCTTTAATTTTAGTTATTTTTCGGACAGTGTATAAATAGCTTGATATTTTTAATTTTTTATGCTATTATAATAATGTCTTCCAGTTTTTCATATAACTGGAAGGGTTATACATCCTAGGGCAACCCTCTTAATTGAGGGTTGTTTTTGTTTAATTTTTCTCGATGTTGTAAATCTTTACCCCATAATTCATTTATTGACCTCAAATCAAAATAACCATCTCCGCCAGTTTTTAATTCTCCTGAAATACTATACTTTGACGAATAGATATATATTTTTTTATTGCCATTTCTTATGTATCTTGCTAGCGCTAAAAAATCACAATCACCGCTAAATAAAATAGCGATATTGTAGTTTTGCATATTATGTATTATACCTTCTACGACAATAAAAATTTACACTTGACAAATAGTTAATATGGCTATATAATTCTTTTAGAAGCATACAATAATAACTTGCGAAATGCTTCGGTGTTCCCTCGGAGTATCCGGGGCATGCATGAGTTATCATTCATAAAACTGAAGAAAACCATTTTGCAAGATGTTGCTTCTGAATAAAAAAAGTGTTTTTTAAAACATTTTTTTTATTTATTCGGCGAAAAATTCCTTGCCGTCCCCTAAAAAATTATTCTTGAGAATTTTATAATATTCAGCGCCTAAAGGCGCGCCTTCAAAATATCGCGCCAACGCGCCAGAAATCCAATCAGCAATCTGAATATTGGCATTGACTGCCGAATCAATCATCTCCACTCGCAAAAATGTATTAGGAGAACATAAAGGCAAAAGCCGCGCCGCGATAGATAACTCAAATTCTTTTTTTGTTATGCCTTTCAATGAGCGGCAATCGCAAAAAATATATATTTCCTTGTCATCTATAGGAATATACATCTCTAAAATTTCGCTTATTACGCTCGTATACAGCGCCCCGCTTTCTATTTTTCCTTTTCTCCTGAATGATCTTGGAATATTTTTTCGCATATGTATGCCATAATTCATTCTATATTTACATAAAACACAATACCCCGTGATAGCTAGGCTTTGTAGCCGCATATTCCTTTCGAAATATGACTGCCATTGACATTTTTTTTAATAGAGATATAATATTATATGTATTTCTATTAAAGAATGTCTTTTAAGGTTCCGTCCTTAAACGGCATTTTTTTATACTCCAATTTTTTTCGCTTGCGCATCATCAACCAGCGCAAACTTTCCCAAGCTGTTTAAAAAAGTCGTTAAAACCAATTGATTTTAATTCTTTAATATGAGGAAAACTATGGAATTTTTCCTTTTTCTCATCGCTATCAACAAATAAAACAAAAAAACCGACCACCTTTTTTGTCTTCGGATCCCACTGCAAATAATGATCGCTGTCCAACATAATGTTTTCAACTTTTCCCAAATCTTTCTGCTCCACTGTTGTAATCATTAATTCTTGCGTGGCTGGAGAGTAGGAATAATTAAGTTTTTTGGATTTTTCTCTTGCCATAAAATTTTATTTATTTTATTTAAGCCTAAATTTTTAGCGCTAAACGCCGTCAAAATTATTTTGTCAGTTGCTTTTATTTTTTTAACAGCCACGATAATATAAGGAGTATTTGGATTGGGAAACACGCTCAGATACATAATTGAATCTTTGCTCTTAACCCCGTTGCCAATATAAAGCGGTTGTTTTATGGCTTGTTCAATATCTTGAATATGATTTTTCATTTCCCCGCTTCGGCTTTACCGAATTTTTTATAATATCCTTTCACTAAATCCCTCTGATTTTTATTTGCCTTGCCCGCGACCTGTTCCTTTTTATTCAGCGCGCGATGCCGCTTTGTAAATGGATTCGCTGATTTGCAGGTCTAAAATATTTTCCTAAAAAAATCTATAAAAGCGGATTTATAATTCATAACATCTCTATAAGTTATGAATATAATTAAAACCATCAGTAACGCAAAACCTGTATTATGAATCATATTTTCTATTTTTTCGTCCACTGCTTTCCCTCTTACTTTTTCTATTGCTAAAAATAAAATTCGCCAGCCGTCAAGCGCGGGAAATGGGATAAAATTTATGATAGCTAAATTTATTGATAATAGCGCGATAAATTGCAATAAATAGATAAAACCAGTATTCATAACCTTTCCTGTCTCCACGGCGATGCCAATAAAACCAGTAAATTCTACTGTCGCTTTATGGACAGTTATAAGATTCTTGAAAAATTCATAAAGAGCAAAAATTATAGCCCTTGTAAAAAAAAATGTTGTTTCCACTCCCTTATAAAAAGCATAATGAACTGGATAACTTACAATTCCAATTTCCGCTAAACTAACGCCTATCATATATTTTTTATTATCCGTCGCTAAATTTCCATCTTCATCTTTAATATCTTGCGTCGCGTATATCTCTTTTTGGATAACCTCATCTCCCCTTTCAATTTCTAAAATCATTTTAGCTTCTTTATTTTCATTTATATATTTCGTAACATCTGAATCTTTTTCAATTTTTCCATTATTTATTGCAATTATAATATCTCCAGATAAAATCCCAGCAATATCCGCGGGAGAATCTTGTAATGTTCCCATAACTTGAACTTTTGTATCTTTTACTCTGGCGTTTTTATCTATATTGCCCGCTGTTATATATTGAGGAAAACCAATCATAAAACCAATGCTTATCACAACAATAGCTAATAAAAAATTCATCCCGACACCGCTTGCTAATATAACAAATTTTTCCCATAATTCTTTTCCTGCAAAACTATCTTTATCTTTTTTAGCGCTTCCATCTTCTCCTTTAAGACGGACAAACCCGCCGATCGGAATCCAGTTTATAGTATATTCCGTTCCATTTTTTTCCATAATTTTAAACATCCTCGGCGGAAATCCAATCGCGAACTCTTCAACTTTGACACCCAATTTTTTCGCGGCAATAAAATGCCCGAATTCATGAACAAAAACAAGAAGACTTAAAATTAGTAAAAATATTATTATTGTTGTAATCATAGCTATCTTTATTTAACAACATTTTTTTAAAAATGTCAAAATTTTGGTTTTAAATGACATTTTTTAAAAACTTGTTGTAAATTCATAAGCGGTGTGGTAAAATATAGATATAAGAAAAAGCGTACACCAGTTCTCCCCCTTGAGGGGGGAGCTAATAAAAATATGTTAAATAAAAAAACCGTAAAAAAAATTGATAAAATCACAGACGTTTTAGGACAGGCGATGATTTTTACCGTGCTTATAGTTTTAATAGCAGAATTTATAATAATCGGAATTTTCGGGTTTAAATTAAGCAAACATATACTTTTCAGCGACCAATCCGCGTCACTATCCGAGGAAATCCGCGGAACCGCTGTTCCCGCGAGATATGCGCGGATATTTACGCGGAACTACGCAGATATATTGAAATTCTTACAAATTAAATACGCTAACGCCCAGACTGCCCCTAACCTAAAAACGATTAATTCCGCGAATGTTCCAGAAATAGCTGTTCCAGTCGGTGATTTTAATTCATCAGCGTCTTTTGACGCGCAACATCCAGAGAACTGGATCGGGCAGTATGTGCAGGCATGGTTTAATTATCTCGTCGGAGCGATTGGAATTATCGCAGTTGTTATGGTTATGTGGGGCGGGATAAAATGGATAACTTCTGGCGGAAACTCTGGGCAGATTGAAGAAGCGAAAACAAAAATAAAAAATGCCGTTATCGGCATTGTCCTTCTCCTCGGAGTTTATACTATTTTTAAAACAGTAAATCCGCAGTTATTAAATTTGAGCCTGCCGCCTATTACGCAAGTGGTAGATACTGTTGCAGAATGCCAATGGAAAAAAGAATGCGAGAGTACTGAATATAAAACGGCTGAGCCTGAAATTAATTGTAAAAACATTAGTAACTACTCAGCACTGTTTCAGTGCCATTTGCTTAAAACCCCTAATTTTAAATAAAAATTAAATTCCAGCGCAAAGAATAAATCTTGTGAAGGCAAAATATTCCTTTAGCAAATGGCACTTTTGGAACTACTTGAGCAGTTACAAACATTATTCCAATAGGCGTAGATAAAAATTCTGTAATTTGTTGTTGTAAATTAAATATGACCAAATGGGGATGTAAATGTGAAGAAAGTTTAGGGGATGAAACCGCAAGTGTCGAAGAAGCGCGAATAAGAGCTGAATTAGAAAGTGCTGGTATATCATTTAATCATAAGAATGCCTGTTTACCAGGACAAACAAAGGGTTGCACTACTATTGCAGGGATTAAACATGAAACAGTTGATGTAATGATAAATTTTATGATGAACCCATATGGGACTGTCGCCGAATAGCAAATTTTACGATTTTTGAAAAAAATTTTGGCTTAATAAAGCCTGAAAATTTTCAAAATTTTATAAAGAACCGCATTCAGCGACACGCCTCATATACTGGACAGTGACAATTGGTGGATATGGTATAATGAAAAGTATATGAAAAAATTAAAACCCAAGCAGAAAGCGTCAATCGCTTTGGCAGTCCTTCGCGGTGAAAAAATTTCAAAATTATCAAGCGATTATCAAATCCATCCGAATCAAATCGCAAGATGGAAAAAAGTTGCAGAAGAAGAAATCGAAACTTTATTTACTGATAAGCGGAAAAAAGAAAATTATTCCAAAGATAAAATTATAGACGAACTTTACAAAACCATCGGCCAGCGAGAAGTTGAAATCTCGTGGCTGAAAAAAAAATTGCGACTTGACCTACCGCGAGAGATTGGCTTTGGCGAGTAAAAAAAATTCTGAAATTTCATTTTTACGTCAAGCCAAACTTTTAGACATATCCCGTTCCAGCATCTACTATGAACCCGTTGTTAATAATTACGATATTAAAATCATGAATGCCATTGATGAAATTTATACTGAATGTCCATTTTATGGATATCGCAGGATTAAACCAGAACTTGAAGAAACTTATCATTTAGAAGTTGGGAAAAAGAAAATAATCAGCTTAATGAAGCAAATGGGAGTAGAAGCGATTTATCCCAAAAAAAAGGTAAATTTAAGCATTCCTGATGATAGCCATAAAAAGTTTCCCTACCTTTTAAAAAAACTGAAAATCGTAAAGCCGAATCAAGTTTGGGGGACAGATATAACCTATATCAGAATCAAAAATGGCTTTGCGTATTTGATGGCTTTAATGGACTGGTTTTCAAGATATGTTGTCGCATGGAAACTTTCTTCAACGCTTGAAAATAAATTCTGCGTTCAAGCGCTCAAGAAAGGGTTGGATTTACATATTCCCAAAATTCATAATTCAGATCAAGGATGTCAATTTACCAGTATGGCTTATGTGGAAATTTTAGAAGACGCAAAAGTAAAAATCAGCATGGACGGAAGGGGTAGGTGTATGGATAATATTTTTACCGAAAGATTATGGCGGTCGGTAAAATATGAAAATGTCTATCTGAATGACTATGCGGATTTTAATGAAGCGAATGATGGACTAAAAAATTATTTAAAATTTTACAACGAGAAACGAAGGCATCAAAGTCTTGATTACAAAACACCCGCTCAAATATATTTTAAAAAATAACTCATTGATATATTTATAAAATTTTAAAATCAATCCCAAAACCCACCAATTTAAACAAGTTTTACTGTCTTGACAAGGGGTTCACTATA
>JAZDEU010000023.1:0-12188 GCA_043808545.1 bacterium
TGTTGTTAATCTGCGGAATAGGTATGGCTTATTGAAAATTTTTGACAATGTTTGCTTGCTCATAGTTATTTGTTTTTGTTAATTGTTAATGTACTTATATTTTAGCAGAAATTATATAATTATGCACGCAAGTCTATTGAACAATTCATAATCAGAAAATCGCAGTGGGTACTTGATAAGTTGGATTATTTTAAAAGCATTTCTGGACAGGTATTCGCAAAAGGCACTAAAAAAGATTATGCGGGATACAAAGATCAGGCGTCGGCTTTAGCTGAAAAGCGAATCGAGTATTTCAACAAGACTTACGGTTTTAAATTCAACAAGATTAATATTAAAAATCAGAAAACTCGCTGGGGCAACTGTTCAAGAAAAGGCAATTTGAATTTTTATTACAAAATCGCCTTACTTCCTGAGAGACTAGCCGATTATATTATCGTTCACGAGCTCTGCCACTTGAAAGAATTTAACCACTCTCAAAAGTTTTGGAATTTGGTCGCCAAGATGATGCTTGATTATTTAGAAATTAGGAATGAGCTGAAAAAGAGCGGGATAGAGTTTATTTAAGCAGATATTGCGTAAAAATGGTAAGAGTAATTACTCATTATATAAATTTGCGATTGAAAAAAAAATCTAATGATAGTATAATAAAAGCATATATGATAGTTTCAATTGTAAATCAAAAGGGCGGAGTTGGAAAAACAACGACAGCTATAAATTTAGCCGCTTATTTAGCTAAAATGAATAAGCGGGTTCTTTTAGTTGATCTTGATTCGCAGGCGAATGCCACTTCCGGGTTAGGGGTGGTATTAGGAGAAGATACTGCGTCTATTTATGATGTTCTTATAAATAATCATCCTGCAAGGAACGCGATTAAGAATACCAGTATAGACGGCTACCATATTATACCGTCCCATTCTTCTTTAGCCGGCGCATCCATTGAACTGGTAAGTCATAATAACAGAGAGTTTAAATTGAAAGAGGCTTTAGCGGAGTTTCGTGAAATATATGATTACATATTTATAGATTGCCCGCCGTCTTTATGTCTTTTGACGATCAATGGATTAGTTGCTTCTGATAGAGTTTTAATTCCAGTGCAGTCGGAATATTACGCGCTTGAAGGTTTAGGGCAATTATTAAATACTATCGGGCTTGTGCAAGGAAATTTAAAGCCAGACTTGCAGATTTTAGGCGCGGTTATAACTATGTTTGATATGCGCAATCGTTTGAGCAAGGAAGTTTTAAATGAACTTTATCAATATTTTCCCGGTAAAATTTTTAAAAGCGTTATTCCTCGCAGCGTCCGTTTAGCAGAGGCGCCAAGTTTCGGCAAACCTATTTTTGAGTATGAGCCTGAGTCAAAAGGAGCGAAAGCTTATGAACGGCTGGCGCGGGAGATCGCGGAAATAGGATAAAGAGAAAATTCACCTAATTCACCCATTCGGCTATCGCTCAGGGCAGGTTCTAATTTTTAATTCACCTAATAAAATGACAAATACTAAAAGTAGCGTGAGTGTGCGTCGCAGTCCTCTGGTGAGAGACTGCGACGGAGAGAAAGTTGTTCTATAATACTTTATACATTAGACTAAATACTAAATACTAATTTTATGCTTAACAACAAAAGCGGTTTAGGCCGCGGATTGGGCTCATTAATCCCTAATAGAATTAGCAATGTAAATAGCTTTGCTAATACTGAACCTGCGAAAGATTCCAATGAGAAAATTTCAGCCCAAATACAAAATTTAGACACTGAAAAGGGGATGCGTATTCTTGAACTGGAAGTTGATAAAATTAAAGCTAATCCATATCAGCCGAGAAATAGTTTTGAGCATGACGGAATGGAAGATTTAATAAGATCAATTAAGGAGCATGGGATTTTACAGCCGTTAGTTGTCACGAAAAATGCGGATGGCGAGTATGAACTTATCGCGGGAGAAAGGCGTTTGCGCGCGGCAAAAATGGCGGAATTAAAAACTGTCCCTGTCATTGTGCGAGAGGCGGATAAACAAAAAAAATTAGAATTGGCTTTAATTGAAAATATTCAAAGAAAAGATTTGAATGTGATAGAAGAGGCTGTCGCGTATAAAAGATTGATGGATGAATTTGGCTTAACGCAAGATGAAGTTTCCCGCAATGTAGGAAAAAGTTTGGCGGTTATCGCTAACGCGTTAAGGCTTTTAAATTTACCGAAAATAATTCAAGAAGCTTTAATAGCCGGGAAAATTGATAAGAGTGCGGGGCGTACGATTGCCGGGCTTGAGAATGAAGAAGAACAAATTAAATTATTTAAAGAATTGATAGAGAAGGGGATAAATGTACGGCAGTTAGAGCGGTATGTAAAGCGAAAGAAAAGTATTAGAAAAGGGAATGCGGAGGTTTTAGATTTTGATGTGGAAGAAAAAAAAGATATGCTGCAGGCGACATTGGGGACGAAAGTTGCGATTGATAAAAAAGATGGACGAGGAAAAATTATGATTGATTTTTATTCGGACGAGGAATTAGCGGAAATTGTTAATAGGATTTGCGGGCGGGAGAGTTAGATAAATCAATGCGTAGGGATTTGAATATTACCGAGAAATAATTTTTAATTTTGTAATTTTAAATTTTTAAATAATGCTTGAATTTTTAATTTTTAAAACAAGAAAATAGCAGAGATTAAAAAAAATGCTTTAATATTCAATATTCGCGGTATTAAAAATTTAGATATTAAGAAATTATTTAAAAATTAAAAATTAAAAATTTTGTGCCGAAGGCTTAATCTATGCAAAATAAGAAATTAAAAATTGCGATTATTTCTTTAACTTCTTGCGAAGGATGCGAGATAGCTGTTTTAGATTTGGGAGAGCAGCTGGTAAAAATTTTGAAAAATGTAGAACTGATAAATTTTAAATATATGATGGACGAGGAAGTCGCGAAATTAGACGGATGCGATGTCGCTTTTGTTGGAGGAAGTCCTTTAAATAACAGGGATATAAAATTATTGAAGGAAGTAAGAAAAAAATCTAAAAAAGTTATCGCGCTTGGAAATTGTGCTCATCTCGGATGCGTGCAAAAAATTAAAAATTATCGCGGGAAAGAGGATGTTGCAAGGTATGTTTACCCTGCTTCAACAGAGAATTGCGTTTTTGAAAAAGCAGACAAATCATCTAAACTTCACAAAAATATATTGAAAGTTAAGAAGCAGGATGTTTGCGGAGGGGTTTATGAGAGTTATGAAAAAATAGAAAATAATGAGGGTGGCGGGATTGATAAGTATGTTAAAGTGAACGCGGTTATTCCTGGATGTCCTATAACGAAGGAAGAATTTTTAAGATGTTTATTGGATTTAATTTCTGGAAAGGATTTTTTAATAAAAGAAAATCCAGTTTGTTATGAATGTCTGAATAATGGTTATGAGTGTTTGTTGCAGAAAGGAGAAATTTGTTTGGGACCATTAACTTACGCGGGTTGCGATGCGATCTGTCTGAAATCAAAACAAGCATGTTGGGGGTGCCGCGGATTTTTACCGGAGGTTACTGTGGCGTCAGAGTCCTCTGGGAGAGACTCTGACGGAACGGGAGAGCGATACTCTGGCGGGGCGATCTGTAAATTGATAAATTTGCGCGCAAAGTTGCGCGAGATTGCGAGTGATAATGATGTGGAAAGCGTGGAGGAGGTTTTTGGACTTAAACAGGCGGGGATTAACACAGATTAGAGATGTATTCTCACGGATCACGGATAATAAAAATATAAATGATATGTCAAAAAAATTTGTATTTTTGGTGATAGCATAACTTGGGGCGCTTTTGATCATATCCACTCTATAAGTTACTTTTAAAAGCCGAGAAATTTACAGGTATTGATAATTTGCTAGTCTAGAGCCAAATATAATATATGTCAATAACTCTCATATAACTAAAATAGTCACAATAGGCGGTGGGAGCGGGCATTCCGCGCTTTTGGGAGGGTTACGAGATCTGGAAAATATTGATATTACCGCGGAATTTGGCTAAAAGCGTTACAGTGGAATAGGGGGAAATGAAAAATTTTTAATTTTTAATTTTATAAATAATTTTATAATTTTTAAACATCAAGTTGATAGTCTGATTTTTAAAAATTAAGACATTTGGAAATTATTTAAAAATTACAAAATTAAAAATTAAAAATTTATGCAAAAGCTTTCTCAAAATAAAATATTATTAGAAAAACTGCAAAGCGCTGGAGTGAAGATTATCGATCCAGACTCTGTTTTTGTTGAAGGAAATATTGAAATCGGGTGGGGGACGGTGATTTATCCGCAGGTATTTTTAACCGAATCTGTAATTGGGAGAAATTGTTCTGTCTGACCTGTCGCGCAGGTTTTAAATAGTGTTATTGGAGATAATGCTTATCTTGGGTTTACGGCGCAAGTTAAAAGGTGCAAGACTGGAAATAATTTTAAGATGCATCATCATAGTTATTTAGGTGATGCGGTAATAGGAAATTCTGTGAACATTTCGGCTGGTGCTATCACCTGCAATTATAATGGAAATATAAAATCGCAGACTATTATAGTTGCTGTTGAAATAGTGTTTCCGTCGTCATTCTGAACCCGCTTTAGCGGGTAAAGAATCCCGTGGTTAAGCAAAAAAACTCTGGGATTCTTCGCCCTCCTGGCGCTCGGGTTCAGAATGACGCGACTATTTCAACAGAAACTACTTCACCGCGATGAATATTTGCTGTCTCTGGCACTATCCATTTCATTTTTTTTTATCCTTTCTTTTTAGGGTTATAAAAAAGTGCAGTCGTAAAAGATCAATAAGAATAAATTATCTTGCCATATAAAATTAAAAATGTCAAGCTTTGACTTATATTTTTCCGTAAGATACAATAAAAGTAAAGTTAATATAGCTAAAATTATGGCTAAAAAGAATAAAAAATTAAATAAAGGAGAGATTATAATCTATAAATCTTCAAAAAACGAGGTTGAATTAAAAGTGCGTTTTAATAATGAAACGATATGGCTTGATGCGCATCAAATGGCGCAGATTTTTGGAGTTGAAAGACCTGCGGTGGTAAAGCATGTCAATAATATTTATAAAACAGGAGAATTAGACAAGAATTCAACCTGTTCCATTTTGGAACAGGTTGCCACTGATGGAAAAGTTCGCAATATGAATATGTATAATTTAGATATGATTATTTCTGTCGGTTACCGCGTGAATTCTCAAAGAGCGACGCAGTTTAGAATTTGGGCGACTAAGATATTGAAAAATTACCTGCTAGAAGGGTATGCCATAAATGTAAAGCGGCTTAATGATGCAAAGGAAAAATTTAATGAATTACAGAAGACAATTTTATTTTTGCAGAGAAAATCGCGCGCGAAAATGTTGAAAGGGCAGGAAAAAGAAATTTTAGACTTGCTTGCAGGCTATTCAAAGACATTAACAATTTTAGAAGAATATGATAAAAATAAACTAAAATCAGTAAAAGGCGTAAAGTCAAAGTTTATTTTTGATTATAATAAAGCTTTAAATATAATCGTTGAATTAAAAAAGGGGTTGATTGCTAAAAAAGAAGCAAGCGATATTTTTGGGTGGGAAGTTTCTCAAAAATTTGAAAGTGTAATAAAAAATTTATACCAAACTTTTGGCGGGAAGGAATTGTATCGCGGATTAGAATTTAAGGCGGCGCATCTTTTATATTTGACGATTAAAGATCATCCGTTTACCGATGGGAATAAACGGATCGGTTCTTTTTTGTTTGTTTATTTTTTGGATAAGAATAAATATCTTTTTCGCGAGAGCGGAGAACTGAAAATAAATGATAACGCGCTTGCGGCATTAGCGCTTTTAATCGCGGAGAGCGATCCTAAAGAAAAGAATCAAATGATTGCGCTTATAACGCAATTATTGAGTTAAAAAATTTAAGTTAATATAGCTAAAATTATGAGCAGGGAAGAAGTAAATAAAATTTTAGATGAAATTAAAAAGACGCGAGAACGGAATATGGTTATTATTGATTATGGGAATGTTCAGAAATGGGAAGAAGAGCTGGGATGGAAGATAGGAATTAAAGAGCTTGGAAATTTAATAAAATATTGCTCTTATGGAAAAAAATATTTAAGGAGATTTTATTTTGGTTCAGATTTTGGAAAAAATGAGAAGTCAAGTATTACTACAATGTGGTCAGCAATGATTCTTAATAAGGCGAGGATGAATAGTTTTGAAGTAGTGTCAAAAAGGGTGAAATATATTCATGATAAAAATTATAAGGCTGGATTTGTTAAAAAATGCAATTTTGATATTGAAATGGCGGTGGATATGATTAAAGAATCAAAAAATTATGACATTGTTATTTTATTTTCCGGCGACGGGGATATGAATTATGTTTTAGAATATTTGAAAAGTAATTTTAATAAAAAAATATTTTTATTCGGAGCGAGAGGGCATATTGGGAGAGAATTATATGATGGTAAATTTAATAAAACTATAGAAAATACTTTATATGTGGAATATTTTGAATATAGATTAAATATGAATAGATTTAAAAATCATTAGAAATTCAAAAATCCGCCCGAAAGACGGATTTTGATCAAAATCAGGTAAGCCGTTATGCTTACAATAATATAATATAATATAATATATGTCAACAACTCATACAACTAAAATAGTTACAATTGGCGGGGGGAGCGGCCACGCTGCGCTTTTAGCAGGTTTGCGAGATCTGAAACATATTGATATTACCGCAATCGTCGCGATGAGCGATAATGGGAGGAGCAATGGAAAACTGCGCGAGGAGTTAGGAATTTTACCAGTCGCGGATATTTTAAAATGTATAATCGCGCTTTCTCCGAAAAGGGAGATGGCGAAGGATCTTTTATTAAAAAAATTTAAATTGGACGGAAAGCTTAACGGCTATAATGCAGGTTATATGATGATGGCGCAGTTAGCGTTATTTGATAATTTTGAAAATGCTGTCGCGGCTTTGAGTGAAATTTTAGAGATCAAGGGATGTGTTATTCCTGTCACGCTCACTCGGACAGCTTTAGTTACAGAACTGGAAGATGGAGAAATTTTATTCGGCGAGTACGCGCTTGATAAGTCATGCGGATTTTATGGAAAAAATAAAAAAATAAAAAATAATTTTTTAACTCCGCATTATGGAGAAAAAGTTGAGGCTTATGCGCCTGCTATCGCTGCAATAAAAAATGCTGATTATATTATTATGTGTCCTGGCGGATTTTATAATAGCGTTATGGTCAATTTTTTAGTGCCAGATGTGAAAGACGCGATTTTAGAATCTTCGGCGAAAATTATTTTTATATCCAATATGTATAATATGTTTGGTTCGGAAAAGTTTACAGTTAAGAATTACATAGAAGTTTTAGAAGAGAGATTAGGTGAAAAAATTGATATAATAGTAGCTAATAATTTCGTAAAAAATTCTGATGCTCGATACGAACAAGTTATTGTTGATGTTGAAGACGGGTGGATGGGAAAAAAAGTTATAATTACTGATTTTGAAAAAAAATTGGAAGATTTGCCAAAATGGGATGATTCGGCGAAGTTGGCGTGGATATTAAAGGAGATAATAGGATAAAATTTTCAATTCTCAATACAACTGACTTTTGACTTTAAGGACTTTATAAATTTTTGACTTTTTATATATGCTTATTATTTTTGACTTAGATTATACTTTATTAGATACGGAAAGTTTTAAAAAGGGCTTAGCAGAAGCGCTTGGTTTGACGACTGGGCAATTTAATAATAGTTATAAAAAATATTTTAAGGAGAGGGCGATACCGTATAATATTGATCAACATATAGCGTATTTAGCAAGTGTCAGCGTAGAAACCGGGGAAGCGGCAAAATTAAGGCTAAAAGATTTTTTTTCAACAATTGATAAATATTTATTTGCGGATGCGGAAAGTGTATTGGGAAAATTAAAATTAGGCGGACATAAACTGGTTTTATTGACTTACGGCGATGTGGAGTGGCAAAAGCAAAAGTTTAATAATTTAAAAATTAAAAAATATTTTGCTGAGATTATTTATACGGATAAGGGGAAGGGGGATGTGGGAGAGTTGCGAAGGATGGCAGAAGAAAGAAAGGATGTTTTAATCGTGAATGATAATGCGCGGGAGAGTTTGGAAATAAAAAAAAAGGCAGAGCAAGCTGAGATTTTTTTAATTGACGGGCCTTATGCTAATAATTGCGAACATAATTTAGAGAGGCGGAAATTAGAGGATATTGATAAATTTTTTAATAGATGATATTCTTTTAGTATAATGGAATCAAATGAAATAAAAAAAATTATAAAATATTGGCAAACAACCGCGGAACATGATTATGAAACTATGATAGGGTTGTTTAGAATAAAGCGATATAGCGACAGTTTATTTTTCGGGCATATCGTTTTAGAAAAAATTTTAAAAGCCCATGTTGTTTATGCTACCAAAAAAGAACCGTTGCATACTCATGATTTAGCAAGGCTTTGCATTAGCGGAAATTTAGAATTATTAAAAGATGAGATTGATTTATTAAATATAGTAAATGATTTTAATATTCGTGTATCCTGAACATAAATTGAGCTTTTACAAAAAATGCGATAGAGGATATACAAAAAAATATTTAGATGAAATTATTAAATTATATAAAAAATTATGCCAAGAGCTAAAGCAGAAAAAATAGTAAAAGAGTTCGCGAAAAAGTTAAAAGAAAATGATTATTATTTTTCGGAGATTTATCTGTTCGGCTCTTATGCGAAAGGCAAGCAGAAAAAAGATAGCGATATTGATGTTGCTGTTATTTCTGATAAATTAAAGAGGAATTATGATAGAAATAGATTTTTATTGTGGAAAATTAGGATGGGCGTAGATACAAAAATTGAACCGCACGGTTTTACAAAAGCAGAATTTAAAAATAATTGCAGTCCGATTGTATATGAAATTAAAAAGACGGGGATAAAAATCGTGTAATAAAAAATAAATTTTAAAATAAAGGCTAATCGCAAATTAGCTTTTTTTCTTTTAAAAAGCCAATAAAGACCCCTACTTGACGGGCGGTAAAAATCCGTGTAAGATAGTATAAACTAGCACTCGTGAAGTATGAGTGCTAAACTTAAAAATAATTAAGAAGCAGGAATTAGGGGTTATGCAATACATGAGTTAAGTGGAAATTTCATAATTCATGATTCATAATTCTTGATTCTCAAATTTGTTATGAACATAAAACCATTAGGCGACAGAGTAATCTTAAAGCCAGCCACAAAAGAAGAGGCGACTAAGTCTGGAATAATCTTGCCTGACACTGTTGATAAAGAACGTCCAGAGCAGGGGGAAGTCATTGCTATCGGACCTGGAAAATTATTAACCAGTGGAGAGCGCGCTTCTATGAGCGTAAAAGTTGGTGATAAAGTTATGTTTAAAAAATACGGACCGGATGAGATAAAAGTTGAGGGTGTTGATTATTTAGTTATTAGCGAAGAAGATATACTTGCGATAATATTTTCTGAAAAATGTGCAGATCCAGAAGTTTTTTCGGTTTAAGGAATATAGGTATAATATAAAAGTTTTTGAATTTCAAAATCAAAATTTCAAATTTCAAAAAAAAATTAAATATTAAATTACAAAACAATAAAATAATTTTCGTATTTTTTAGAAATTTAAAATTGAGATATTAAAAATTGTTTTAAAATTTAAAATTTAAAATTAAAAACACAATTAGTAAGAATTGCATAGTCCATTAAAAATACTTTGGTATTATAGTGGAATATGTAAATTCAGATATTCGTATGGCTAAACAAATATTATTTGACGAACAAGCTCGCGCGGCTTTAAAAAACGGCGTTGACAAATTAGCAAATGCCGTGAAAGTAACGCTGGGTCCTAAAGGGAGAAATGTCGTTTTAGATAAAGGATATGGAAGTCCCACTATTACAAATGACGGAGTTACAATCGCTAAAGAAATTGAGCTTGAAGACAAGTTTGAAAATATCGGCGCTCAATTATTGCAGGAAGTGGCGACAAAAACTAACGATGTCGCGGGAGATGGAACAACCACAGCTACATTGCTTGCTCAAGCGATGATAACAGAAGGTCTGAAAAATGTCGCGGCTGGTGCTAATCCAATGGTTATTAGAAAGGGAATTGATAAGGCTGTAAAAGCAGTAATAGGTGAAATAAGGGAGAATATCTCAAAACCTATCTCAGGGCAAGATGAAATCGCGCAAGTCGCGGCAATTTCTGCGGATGATCCTGAAGTCGGAAAAATTATCGCTGAAGCTATGGAAAAAGTCGGGAAAGACGGAGTTATAACAGTAGAAGAATCTCAATCTTTCGGCTTATCAAAAGAAGTCGTGGAAGGAATGCAGTTTGATAAAGGGTATGTTTCTCCTTATATGATTACTAACGCGGATAGGATGGAAGCGGAATATGAAGATCCTTATATTTTAATTACTGACAAAAAGATTTCATCTTTGCAAGAGATATTGCCTTTGCTTGAAAAATTAGCGGCTTCTGGAAAAAAGGATTTAGTTATTATTGCTGAAGATGTTGAAGGCGAGGCTTTAGCAACTTTTGTTGTTAATAAATTAAGAGGCGCTTTTAATGTGTTAGCGATTAAATCTCCAGGATTTGGCGACAGAAGAAAAGAGATGTTAGCGGATATAGCGGTTTTAACTGGCGGTAAATTTATCACAGAAGAAATCGGCTTAAAATTAGAAAACACAGAAATTGAAATGCTCGGAAGCGCTAGAAAAGTTATTGCTACAAAAGAAAATACTACTATCATTGCAGGAAAGGGAGAACAAAAAGATATTGACATGAGAATTGCGCAAATTAGAAAAGAATTAGAAGTGTCAGATTCTGATTTTGATAAGGAAAAGTTACAGGAAAGACTTGCTAAACTTTCTGGCGGAGTGGCTGTCATTAAGGTGGGAGCCGCTACTGAAGTTGAAATGAAAGAAAAGAAACATAGAATAGAAGACGCGCTTTCTGCTACGAAAGCCGCTGTTGAAGAGGGAATCGTTCCTGGCGGCGGAGTGGCATTGTTAAGAGCGGCTAGGGCATTAGAAAATATAGCAACAGCTTCTAACGAAGAAGCGATTGGTGTGAACATTGTAAGACGCGCTTTAGAAGAGCCTGTAAGACAGATTGCTTTTAACGCTGGCAAGGAATCTTCTGTTGTTGCTGACGCGGTTAAAAAATTAGAAGGAAATTTCGGCTATAACGCGGCGATAGATAAATATGAAGATTTAGTAAAAGCTGGGATTATTGATCCTACAAAAGTCACTAGATCAGCTTTACAGAACGCGGCATCTGTTGCTTCTATGCTTTTAACAACTGAAGCTGTAGTGACAGATATTCCAAAGAAAGACACATGCTCTTCTCATGAAGGAATGGGTGGCGGAATGGGCGGCGGAATGGGGATGTACTAGGACACAGATAGACACAGATGTGAAAACAGATAAACACAGATATAAAAAAAGAGAGGCTATAAGCCTCTCTTTTTTTAAAATTATTGGTTTACAAATATTTGATAAATTTATCTGCATCATAACCAAGTTCATCAACCCGCTTACAATAACTTTTTATTACTTCCTTATAAATTTTATGTTGAACCGTGATTATGCAACCTGTTTTCGGGCATTCTGCTAAACGATGGCTGCCTTTTCCCAGTAAGGGAGAAAGAATATTAAAGCCGATTTTTTTTAATGCTTTTAATATCTTTTTTTGTGAAGAATCGGAAGGAATTTTAGGCGGTAACATATTTTAATTGAATTTCTTTATCAGGAATAGGCGACTCTATGAGATTGTCATTGCAATAATAATTCGGCACTTTAAATGCGGTAAAAATCGCATCTTTAATGTTATAATCTAATTCAGCCAATGTTATACCCGTCGCAACTATATGTTTGTTTGGGACACCTGTTGCTTCCGCATAAAAATATGACCCGCTCTCATCATCTATTTTCCTTATGTTAAAGCCTATGCCAAGTTTCAATGCATTATGCAGATCATCTAAAGATTTTTGATAATCTTTATTAAAATGCAATTTTGATAAAAATTTATAAAATATATTCATATAATTGGGACTGTCGCCGAATGGCGTTTTTGCGTCATTCTGAGGAGGAACGACGAAGAATCCCAGAGTTTTTTCGCTTAACCACGGGATTCTTCACCCGCTAAAGCGGGTTCAGAATGACGCGCTAAACGTTTGGCGACACTCCCT
>JAZDEU010000024.1:0-20997 GCA_043808545.1 bacterium
CTGCTCAAGTAGTTCCAAAAGTGCCATTTGCTAAAGGAATATTTTGCCTTCACAAGATTTATTCTTTGCGCTGGAATTTAATTTTTATTTAAAATTAGGGGTTTTAAGCAAATGGCACTGAAACCGTGCTGAGTAGTTACATAATATTTATAATTAAAATATTTTTTGCTAAGTTTAGCTGAATTAAGTTTAGAATCAAACAGCCCTGACTACTATATGAATTTAGATAAAATAAAAAAAGCGTATTTTATCGGAATTGGCGGGATTGGCGTTAGCGCTGCCGCCAAGTTTATGCTAAAAAATGGCAAAATTGTTAGCGGTTCGGATGCGGCTGATTCTGAAATTATTGAAGAATTAAAAAAGATGGGCGCGAGTATTTTGATTGGATCGGACAGTAATTATATAAAAAAAGATATAGATTTAGTTATCTATTCTTTGGCTGTGCCTGAAAATAATTCAGAACGAGCATTGGCAAAGAAATTAGGTATAAAACAGATTAGTTATCCAGAATTTTTAGGATTTTTAAGCCGTCAAATGTTTACTGTTGCAGTTTCTGGTACGAATGGGAAATCAACTACTACGGCTATGTTAGCGCTTATTTTAGAGAAAGCGGGGATTAATCCGACTGTGATTGTGGGGAGTAAAGTGCCGTCGTTTAAGGATGGGAATCTGAAATTAAGTTCAAAGTTCAAAGTTCAAAGTTCAAAGTTAAAGAAGGATGATTTTTTTGTAGTTGAAGCGTGCGAGTATAAGGCGGCTATGCTTGAGTTAAGTCCTAAAATAATTTTATTAACAAATATTGAAGAAGACCATTTAGATTTTTATAAAAATTTAGAGCATATTATAAGAACATTTAAGAAATACATAAAAAAAGTGGAAAATGACGGGGTGGTAATTTACAATATGGATGATGAAAATAGCGTGGAAGTTATGAAAGGGTTTAGTGGACGAAAAATAAGTTATGGTTTGGGAAATAAGAAATTAGAAATTAGAAATTGGAAATTTGGGAGTAGTGTGCAGGGTAAAAGCGCGGATGTGGAAGCGAAGAATGTTAGGATTAAAAATCAGAGGCAGATTTTTGAGGTTTATCGCGGAGAAGAAAAAAATGGAGCAATAAAATTAAAAATTCCTGGGATTTTTAATGTTTATAATGCGATGGCGGCAATTGCTACGTCATTGAATTTGGGAGTGAATTTTAAAATTATTAAAAAATCTTTAGAAGAGTTTAACGGAATTTGGCGCAGGTTTGAAATAGTCGGGAGTTATAATGGCGCAGTGATTATTTCTGATTACGCGCATCATCCTACAGCAATAAAAGAAACTATAAGGGCGGCGAAAGAATTTTATCCTAATCGCAGGATTGTTGCGGTTTTTGAACCCCACTCTCATAACCGAACACGAAAATTGTTCACTGAATTTAGTGAGAGTTTTGATGATGCGGATTTTGTGATTTTGTCGGAAGTGTATGATGTAGCGGGAAGAGAAAAACCTTCGGACAGGGTTAGCAGCAGGGAACTGGCGGAGGCTGTTAGACAATGCCGTAGGAAAGTTGGCGGATGTTGCGCGCAAAAAGGCTTCACAGCCCCTGCCTTAGGCGCAGGGGACAATGGAGCCGCCGCGGATAACGCGGAAGATGTGTTTTACGCGAAAGATTTAAAAGAAGCGAGGAGAATTTTATTAAAAAATATTAAAAAGGATGATGTCGTTTTAATAATGGGAGCTGGGGATATTTATAAGTTAAGTGTAGGGGCGCGAGGCATCGCGCCCGTACTGGCATGGTTTACTAACTAAAATGTAAAGTGTATAATAAAATTATGTTTAATTGGGATATTATAGGACATAAAAAAATGCTTGATGTTTTAGAGAATTGCTTTATTCGGCATAATATTGTTAATGCTTATTTATTTCATGGTCCCGGCAAGATAGGAAAAACAAAAGCCGCAAATCAATTTATAAAAGCTTTATTTTGCGCTAATGATGGAAGACCGTGTTTGTCGTGCCGCAGTTGCGTATCTTTAGAAAATGGCTCTCATCCGGATGTTTTTAGGGTAAAAAAAGAGGAAGATAAAAAGGATATTAGTATAGAGCAGGTTCGCGAGATGCAGAATCGCCTTTTAAGCGGATCGTTTTTAAATTCTTATAAAGTAGGAGTTATTGAAGGCGCGGAGTATTTGAATGAGAGCGGATGGAATTCTCTTTTGAAAATTTTAGAAGAGCCGCCTTCTAAAACCGTTATAATTATAATAGCGAAAACAATAGAAAAGATACCAACGACTATTATTTCAAGATGCCAGAATTTAAAATTTTCTTATGTTTTAGAAGATGAAATTTATAAATATTTAAGATTTAACAATATTGAAAGGAGCCGAGCGCGAGAATTAGCGAGATTTTCTAGAGGCAGAGTCGGGTTAGTAAAAGAAATCTTAGAAAATCCTTTATGGGACAAAGAATATAATGAGAAAATTAAAAATTTATTTTCCTTGTTTTCTAAAGAAAAAAGTATCAAAGAAAAAAATAATTTTGTTGCCATTATATCAAAAGATAAGACCCAATCGTATGATTTTTTGAATTTTTTTTCTGTTTTAACAAGGGATTTGATTTTATCTAAAATAGATAATAGTTTAATTGTTAATCTAAGGTATAAAGATAAAATTTCTGAGATAGCAGAGCATTTTAGTTTTAAAAAATTAGAGTCATTAATCGAAGATTCAATAAAATCCAAGGAGGCTTTATTAGGAAATGCTAATGCGAAAATTTTATTAGAAAATTTAGTTTTAAATATACATTGTTGAAAAAATCAAAACGCAAAAATCAAAAGTCAAAACCACAAATCAAATCTAAAAAAATTTTTAAATTTAGAAGCATTATTCTAAAAAATACATTGCATGAATTGAAAGAGGACAAATAAAAAATGAGGTAAAAGAATAAAATATAGAGTAGTTTTAAATTTTTAGTTGCCTGCCTGCGCAGGCATGTAGATTTGAGATTTCAGGTTTGATTTTTGAGTTAATGCGCGTGAATTATAATTTCTATGAAAAAAATAACATTGATTTTATCGTTTTTTTTAATGTCTTTTCTTGTAGTTGGCTGCGTTCAAGTAGAAACGAATAGTGATTTTGGCGGTGTTTTCAGGTCAGTAGATAAGGGAGAGACTTTTTTGCAAAAATCTCTTCTTGCTACTCCTCTGGCTAGTTTGCAATCTATTGGGAATGTGAGCGTTACGACAATGGAGCTAGATCCGCAAGATAGCTCCGCGCTTTATATAGGGACTTTAAACAGCGGTCTTTATTATAGTTATGATATGGCGTCAAGCTGGCAGAAAGCGCGCAGTTTAGGAGATATGGCGATACATTCTTTAGAAGTGAGCCCTGATAATAAATGCCGTATTTACGCGGCAAGCTATAATAAGATTTTTATGAGTAAAGATTGCAATAGGACATATAAAGAAATATATAATGATCCAAGATCAGCCGTTATTTTTAAAGAGCTTATAATTGATCCTAGCGTTCCTGCTAGAATTTACGCGGCAACTTCTTTCGGCGACATATTAAGAAGCGAAGACAGTGGAACTGCATGGATGAATATATATAATTTAGGTTCTGAAATAATAGATATTGTAATTCCGAAGGATAACGCAGAGATTATGTATGTTGCGACAAAAAAAGCTTTGTTGAAAACGGAAAATAATGGTGTAAATTGGACTAATATAGGGAATGATTTTGATAAATTAGCAGGAGTAGCAGGAAGCATGGACATAAGAGAAATATTGTCTATTGACGGTAAAAATGGAAATAGTATAATGGTTTTAACTAATAAAAATATTTTTAAAAGCAATAATGGGGGCGCAAGTTGGGATAATTTAAGGTTAGTTACCCCGCCCGGAAAAGTTGATTTATATTCTTTCGCGGTTAATCCAAAAAATGAGAAAGAGATTTATTATGCTACCGCCACTTCTTTTGTGAAAAGCATTGACGGCGGGGCAAATTGGAAGAGCGTTGTATCTCCTAGTTTAAGGCTTCCTTATCATATGCTAGCTGATCCAGCGGACCTGAATATTATTTATTTAGGGATGTGGAAGCAAAAGAGTTAAAGGTAGGGGCATATTGCAATATGCCCGTACTTAAATTTATAAATTTATGGGCATATTGCAATATGCCCCTACCTTAAAAAATGAATTTAGATAATATACAATTTGATCATCGTCCGACATTACTCATTATTTTGGATGGTTGGGGAATAGCGCCCCCTTCTAGAAGTAATGCGATAACGCTTGCTAATACTCCAGGAATGGATAAATTTATTTCATCTTACCCAGCGGTTACTCTTCAAGCTTCTGGAGAAAGCGTCGGTTTGCCATGGGGCGAAATGGGAAATTCCGAGGTAGGACATCTGAATTTAGGGGCTGGAAAAATTGTTTATCAAGATCTTCCCCGCATCACTAATGCTATTTTAAATAATACTTTTTTCTCAAATAATTATTTTCTAAAGGCAATAGAGCATGTTAAAAATAATGCGAAGAATTCAAAACTGCATCTTATGGGGCTTGTGTCGTCCGGCGGAGTGCATAGTTATATGGAGCATTTATTTGCTTTAATGGAACTTGCAAAAAGGGAAGGATTGGAGGAAGTTTATATACATGTTATTTTAGATGGACGGGACACTCCTTATAATAGCGGTTTAAATTTTATACAGAAAATACAAAATAAAATAGAAGAATTAGGAATAGGAAAAATAGCCAGTTTATCTGGCAGATATTATGCGATGGATAGGGATAACCATTGGGAGAGGATAGAAAAGGCATATAACGCGATCACTGCCAACGGCGTTTTTCAAGAAAATCAAGAAATATATTCTGATCCCATTAAAGCCATAGAAGCTTCATATAAGAAAAAAGTTTATGATGAAGAATTTTTACCTATAAGTTTATATGAAAAAGATGGAGAATTAGTCTGTCCGATAAAAGATAATGATTCTGTTATCTTTTTTAATTATCGTTCTGATCGGGCGCGCGAGCTTACTAAAGCTTTTGTCTTGCCTTCCATAGAAAAATTTGAGAGAAAGGAATATTTGAAAAATTTAGTTTTTGTATGTATGACTGAATATGAAAAGAATTTGCCTGTTGATGTCGCGTTTCCGCCCGAATTGATAAATAATCCTTTAGCGAGAGTTATCAGCAGTAATAATTTAAAACAGCTTCATATAGCGGAAACAGAAAAATACGCGCATGTGACTTATTTTTTTAATGGAGGGAAAGAAGAGATTTTTGAAGGGGAAGATCGGATTTTGGTGCCTTCCGCGAGGGTTGACTCTTACGCGGAAAAGTCTGAAATGGGCGCGAAAGAAATAACTGAGAACATATTAAAAAATTTAAAGTTGTATGATTTTTTTGTGATAAATTTTGCTAATCCTGATATGGTGGGGCATACTGGGGATTTAAAAGCGACGGTAAGGGCGATAGAAGTTGTTGATAATTGCGTTAAAAAAATAGTTGAAAATGTTTTAGCAATAAATGGAGCAGTTGTTATTGTGGCTGATCATGGAAATGCGGAATGTTTATTAAATATACAGACCGGAGCTATTGATAAAGAACATAGCACATATCCAGTTCCGTGCATTATTATCGCTAATGAATTAGAAGGAAAAAATTCAGGGCAGGATTCCGAGGTCACAACTGATTTAAGTTTGTTAATTCCCTCGGGAATTCTAGCTGATGTCGCGCCTACGGTCCTAAAGCTTATGGGTTTAGATAAACCGGAGGAAATTACTGGGAGGAGTTTGATATAATCAAAAAAGCAAAAAAACAAAAAAACAAAAAAACAATTACTTCATTCTGTGTTTGTTTTCTTGTTTCATTGTTTTCTTGTTTTATTGTAATATATGTCTCAAATTATTGATGGATACAAATCAGATTTTGAAAAAGCGGTTGAACATTTAAAAACAGAAATTTCTTCTCTTAAAACTGGCAGAGCCACCCCTCTTTTAGTTGAAAATGTGTTAGTTGAGTCTTACGGCGTGAAAATGCCTTTGAAACAAGTTGCGAGTATTAGCGTTCCTGATGCCAGATCTATTCTAATAGAACCATGGGATAAAAACATCACAAAAGAGATAGAAAAAGCTATAATAAGTTCAAATATAGGACTTAATCCTATCAATGAGGGTTCTCATGTAAGAATAGTATTGTCTGCTTTAACGGAGGAGGATAGGATAAAAATAGTTAAAATTTTGAATCAGAAAGTAGAAGCGGCGCGAATTTCTATTCGCGGGATAAGGGATAAAATAAGAGATGACATACAAGAAATGGAGAAGAATAAAGAGATAGCTGAAGATGAAAGGTTTAGGTTGCAAAAAGAATTAGATGAATTTACGAGCAGTTATAATGATAAGTTGAAAGAGGTTGGGGAAAAGAAAGAGGAGGAGATAAATAGGATATAGGGAAGTTATTTTTGCTTGAAGCCTTAGTAAATAAAAACTGAAGTGCCGACTGGCGTCCAGTTATATAAAAATTCAGCGTTGCCGACTCCTAAGCGGACGCATCCGTGCGAAATGGGGGTACCTAAATGCGCTTCTCCTTCTTTGCGACCGCCAGGCCATTCAGGCAGTTCATGAATTCCAAACTTGCCTTTGTATAAAGACATCCAATAAGGCATCCATAATCCATAAGTTGCCGACCACGCGCGCGGATTTTTCCCATCTATTTTAAAATTTCCTTTCGGCGTCGGCATAGACGGTTTCCCTGTGGAAATTATGAACTTGCCCATTCTTACTCCTCCTAAAAAATAATTTAATTCCTGCAGATTAGTATTTATTTCTATTCTTTTTTCTAATAAAGCTCCTTTCTTCGCGTTTAAAGGATCATAGCCAGCGTTTATTTCTTCACCATCTTTAAATCCGTCATTATCAGTATTCGCGTCGGTAAGATCAGTATGAAAATTTAATTCCATTCTATCTGATAAGCCATCATTGTCATAATCAGCATCTTCTAATTTTGTAGATTTTGGATCAAGAGGCGAAAACCCTGTATTTAACTCAACCCAGTCGCTAAATCCGTCGCCATCAGTATCTTTTTCATAGATAGAAGTATGATAAATAGTTAATTCATCTTCGTCGGATATTCCGTCTTTATCCGTATCAAGCGGTTTTTTCGCAAGCGCTGGAAAAACTATTACAAAAAACAGAAGAATGAATAGTATAATTTTTATTTTTTTGCTTGACATAGTGATAGCCAGATTATATACTTATTATAGCAGAAAATAACATAAACTCAAAATTTAAAAGTCAAAAGTCAAAAACACAAATCAAATCTCAAAGCTTACTAAATTCGCGAGGCTTTACACTTTTAGAAATTTTTTAACATTAGAAGCGTTAAATTTAAAAGGCACAAATTATTAGGAAGTTTAAAAATTTTGAGTTGTGGTTTTGACTTTTGCGTTTTGAGATTTGAGTTTACATCTTTATGCCAAAAACAGCAGTTATAATTTTAAATTGGAATGGAAAAAAATATTTGCCAGATTGTTTGTCCAGCTTGGAAAAGCAGGATTATCCTAAAAATGACAGGGAATTTATTTTAGTTGATAACGCGTCAACTGATGATTCAGTGACATACGCGGAAGAAAATTTTCCAGAAATTACGATTATTAAGAATGATAAAAATTATGGATTTGATAAAGGAAATAATATAGGCATGAAATACGCGCTGGATAAAGGCTGTGAGTATATTGTTTTATTGAATCAGGATACATCAGTGGAGCCTGATTGGTTATCTGAACTTGTTAAAGTAGCCGAGAGCGATAAAAAAATCGGCGCGGCGCAGTCGCTTATGCTATACGCTAATCAACGCGAATGTGAAAGCGAATCAGCGCGAAATTTAAAGGTGAACAGCTGGGGGAATAAGCTACATTTTTTGGGATTTGGTTTTTGTGGAGGGAATAATCAGAAATTAGAAATTAGAAATTGGAAATTAGATCCCTCGGCTCCGCTGTGCTTCGTTCGGGATGACAATTCTATAACATACGCGAGCGGCGCGAGCGTGCTTTTGAGGGCAACCGTTTTAAGAGAAATCGGCGGAGGCTTTGATGAAGAATATTTTTTATACCATGAAGATACTGATTTGAGTTTTAGAATTAAAATGGCAGGTTATAGGGTGGCGTTCGCTCCAAAGTCGGTGATGTATCACAAATATGAATTTTCAAGAAGCATAAAAAAATTTTATTATATGGAGCGCAATCGGTATAGAATTTTATTAACTTATTATAAATGGCCGACTCTGGTTTTTATTTTTCCAGCATTTATAGCTATGGAATTAGGAATGTGGCTGTTTGCGCTAAAAGGCGGGTGGTGGAAAGAAAAACTGCGAGCGTATGTATACATATTGAATCCAAAAAATTTAGCTGACATTTTTAAAAAACGAAGTTATATACAAAGAACACGCAAGATTGACGACCGAGAATTTACGAAAAGTTTTGTCGGAGAAATTATGTATCAGGACATTGATAATCCTCTATTGCGATATATCGCAAATCCTGTTTTTAAAATTTATTGGAAAGTCGCGCGAGCGATTATGGTTTGGTAATTGACATAAAATTTTGGCGCGATATTATAAAGTTAGCAAAACAATATGAAAACTAAAAATAAAGTAAAATTTTCTTATGAACCTGAGGTCGATGTTTTGATGTGGGAAATTTCAGATAAATCCATTGATTACGCTAAAGAAGTTGGAAATGTTGTTGTCCATTTTACGAAAAACAATGCGCCTGTTTTAATAGAGTTTTTAGAAGCAAGCAGATTTTTAGAAAAAGCGAAAAATTTGGTAGCAAAAAATAAAATTTCATTCCATCAACAGGTTTTAGCGGAATAGACGGGCGCAAAAAAATATATATGTTAAATTATAAAATAAAACAAAATAAAAGAATAAATTATAAAATGGTTAATAAGATTGATCTTTATGATTTGCCTGAAAGCGAAATTAAATTTATACGCGGTCTTATAGAAATCTTAAGAAATAAGCAAGAAAAGAAAAGACAAGATAAAAAAAGAAAAACGAATTTTTCTGCGTGGAATTTAAGAGTTAAAGGAAAATTAACCAGAGAAGAAATTTATGATTATCTCTAATTCCCTCGTTTTGTTAGATGCGAATATTTTAGTGTATGCGGCCGATAAAAGCTCGCCTTTCTATAAGAGGTCGGTAATGATTAGGGAGAAAGGCATGAAAGGAGAGATTTCTATCTGCGTTTGTCCGCAAGTTTTGACGGAGTTTTTTGCTATAATCACTGATCCGAGGCGAGTTGCAAATCCAAGAACTCAAAAAGAGGCGTTAGAAGAGATAGAAGAGTATTTATTAGAGGATAAAGTTTTTAAAATTTACCAGCTCCCCAATATTATAGAAATAATGTTAAAATTATTAAAGCAACACAGAATAAAAAGGCAGAAAATTTTTGATCTGCAATTAGTTGCGACTATGCTAGCTAATGATGTAAAGCAAATTTATACTTATAATAAAAAAGATTTTGAAAAATTTCAAGAAATAAAAGTATTGATTCCATAATAATGCGAAGGAATAAAAAAACGCCAGCATTTTTCCAATTTTTGATTTTGGAAAGACGCTGGCGATATTGCAAGGAAATAAGATTTTAAATGTGGTTTAAATAATTCTTATCCTCCCAATGTTCTTTAAACCAGTCATGCGAGCCACGCCACAAGGTTCCAAGTGCCATTGTAATTATACAACCCAAAAACATACATAGTCTACATAACCATTTAATGTGCAAATTAAACAAGTTAAGGTTGTTTTGACTTAGTACTTCAGGAACAAATATTCGTTCTAAAAAAACCACAACTCCTATCCAAATCAACCAAATCAATGTCAATGAAATTATTGCAATAGAAGAAATAAATAAAAATTTTTTCATGATGCATCTCCTTCTCCTTTTTAGGGTTAATGTTTTACTACTATGAAAGGACGAAACTGATTGCGTTTATTCAATAACCAAAGTTAGAAGATTGGTTATTTTGGTATTGGTGTTTGTTTGGTGTTTGTATCTTGGTTATTGGTTATTAACACACATCCAATTTTATCCTTTCATAAAATTTGTCAAAGAACGGATTTTTGGATTTTACTCTTATTTTATTTCCACCCTTCCTCCCTTCCCAACCTCAACCGCGATCTGATCCCCTGTCTTAATCTTACCCTCAATAATCCGCAATGCCAATTCGTCTAAAATTAAATTCTGAATTGCGTGTTTTAGCGGTCTCGCGCCGTAAACTGGATTAAACCCTTCTTTAATAAGCAGTTCATTTACTCTCGGATCAATTTTCAGATGAATATTTTTTTTCGCCAGCCGTTTTTTTTATAATATGAACTTATTGCGACTTTTAAAATATTGGCTAAAATAGCGTATCCGATATTTAGCAGTTTGGCTAATTACAGCCAATATTAAATCAAGTCGCAATGACTTCTATCTAACTGCAAATCAACAATTTTGTCAAGATGTTCTTTTTTTAGCGCGTGAAAAACGATTATTTCATCAATTCGGTTTAAAAATTCAGGCCTGAAATTTTCCTTTAATGCCCGCAAAGCTTTAAATTTAAAATGCGCAGTTTATTATTATTTTTAAGGTTTTGATTTGTGTTTTTGAGATTTGATTTTTTACTTTTGATTTGATGAGTATAGCTTATACCCTTTATTTATAGCAAATAACCGAGTGTTTGTCAAGGGGGAAGTGTTTTGAACGCTTGACTTTTATAAAAAAATATGCCATACTAAAATCAACAAAACAAAAAAGCAAGAAAACAATAAAACTACACTGCTGAAATTTTGTTTTTTTGCTTTTTTGAAGAAAGTGTTTGCTTGTCTTTAACACTCGTTTTTGATTTATGAATAACGAAGAATTAAATACAAATTTAAAAAATCGCAGCAGAGACGGGGCATGCCCCGTCTCTGCGATGTCCAAAAATTTTGATCCATTAGAAGTTGTTAATTTGCTTTTAAAAAATTTATTGAAAAGAGAGCAGGAAGTTTTAAAAAGACGTTTCGCTCTTCATGGAAAGAATAGGGATACTTTAGAGAAGATCGGTAATGACTACGATATAACTAGAGAAAGAGTCCGTCAAATAGAAGCAAGCGGAATTAAAAAGATAAGAGCAATGATAAAGTCAGGGGGCGAAAAACTTAATCTGCCCATGCTTGAGGAAGCAATGATAAATTCTTTGTCCGCAAGCGGAGGAGTCAGGAGGGAAGATATTTTTTTAGAAGAAATTTTAGCTTTACTCAAGAAAATAAACAATGAACTCCATCAAAAAAATTTATTATTTTTGATAACATATTTAATGGAGGAGAATGATAAATTATTAAAGGAAGCAGGAGATAATAATCTTGAGCCTTTTTGGCATTTGAATTCAGTGGAGATTAGCGAAATTAAAAAGTCTATTGAAAAAATTGTTGACATATTTTTGCGCCATGGCGCGCCTTTAGGAATGGAAGAACTTATCAGCAAAATAAAAAAAGAACATAATGACGAAAGCGAGCTTTCTTTACAAAAGCATTTAAGAGAAGAGACGGAAAAAGAAAAAATTGATAAAATTATAACTTCCCATCTTGATATTAGCAAAGTCCTGAAGCAAAATATTTTAAATCAATGGGGATCAATAAATTGGAACACGGTCGTTCCGAAAAGAATGAATGATAAAATTTTTTTGGTTTTAAAGAGGGAGAAAAAGCCTTTGCATTTTTCCGAAATAGCTCAAAGAATAAATGAGATGAATTTTGATAAGAAATCAGCATACCCTGCCACTGTGCATAACGAACTTATTTTAGATGATAAATATATTTTAGTCGGAAGAGGCGTTTACGCTTTGCGCGAATGGGGGTATAAAGACGGGACTGTTTCGGATGTTATCGCGGCTATTTTGCGGGAAAACGGAGAGCCGGTAGAAAAGCAGAAAATCATAGATGAAGTTTTATCTCAACGGATGGTTAGGCCGACTACGGTTGCGCTAGTTTTAAATGACAAAAATCGTTTTAAAGATATGGGGGATGAGAGATATAGTTTGGTGTAAAAAATATATGAATGAACATTATAAATTCTCTGAAACAAGGGAGCCTATAGAAAGTTTAAAATTTAGCAAAAACGAAATAGAAACGATCAATAATCTTGGTTTAACGCCCGAAGACTTACAGAAACTTACTAATGAACCACCCTTTGCCGAGGGAAGCTACGCTTTAATTTTTGAATTATCAAATAGTGATAAAAATGTTTTGGCAAAAGTTTGGAAAAATCCTGAAAATGACAGGGATAGAGCAAGTCACGAAAATGTCGCCTTGCGTTTATTGCGTTTGAGAAATTCCGCAGAAGCACCTCGTTCAAAAGGATTTTTAAAATCAGCTACTATTCTTTTTGAGGAAAAAATTGAAGGAAATCAAATAGAAAATTTTAATAAAACGACCATTGAACAATTAGCGAAAACTCTGGCAAAAATTCATTCTGTAGAACTTAATGCATATGGTAAGCCCCTGACAAAAAGGACAAAAGGAACTAAAATAGATTATTTAAGTGATTTGGTTGATAAATTACGCATAGAACTGCCTTTATTGCCAAACAATTCAGAAATAATATTATCAATTGAACAAGCTATCGATAAAATAGAAAAAGAAGCTGAAAAAAATTCTGAGGCTTTTCAGGATAATAAATTTACTCTTATACATTTTGATTTAAATAATAATAATATTTTGCGATCAAAAGATGATAAGATTGTTATCATTGACTGGGAACAAGCTTCTGCTGGGGATAACGCGATGGATATTGCTAAGTTATTTTTAAAATTAAATTTTAATGGAGAGCAAAAGAAAGAATTTCTTGTTGAATATGAAAAAAATCTTTCTAAAAAAGATGCATATTTTCAAGATCGGTTAGAAGTTTTTGAGCCATTGGTGCTGATTAATTCAATTTTATGGAGATTGAGAGTATTGAAAGACACGCCAAAAGAAATGTCATCTGTAAATGAAGAACAATTCTATACTCGTGTTAAAAATAATTTAAACAAAGAACTCGAAAGAATTAAAAACTATTTATAACAAAAATTTAAATTTATGTCTGGATTTGATCTGCACTTACACTCCCCCTATTCAGATGGTAAATTGCCAATATCAGAAATAGCTTTAATTGTTAAAGAAAAAAAACTGAAATACTGCGCTTTAGCTGATCATGACAGCGTGGCAGGAATTCAAGAATTAATAGGTTCCCTTGCCGATTGTGAAATTAAAGTTATTCCAGCTACCGAGCTTACTGCGAAATACAACGATAACGAAGTACATATTTTGGCGTATGATTTTAACATAGGCTTGGTCTCAAAAATAATAAAAGAACGTAATGAAATTGTTCGTTCTAAAAAAATAGAAGAAATGAAAATTACAATTAATCTTTCCCGCGACGCGGGACTTGAAATATCTGACGATCTGCGTCCTTGCGAAAAACAACCAGTTAGTTTGACTGTTGCGCTTGATATTTGCGCTAATAGCGCTAACCAAAAATTATTTTTAAAGAAATACGGAAAACAATTTACCCCTGAAGATGTTTATTATGAATATCAGGCACATGGTAAATTTTGCACGGTAGAAAAAAGCGGTGTTACGGTCAAATGGTTGATACAAAAATTAAAAGGGATTGCGCAAGATATTATTATCGCCCATCCATTCGTGTCCGTAAGTGTTGTTACTAAGCCGCTTAATGAATCTGCGATCAATAATTTGCTTAAAATCGGGTTGACAGGCATTGAAGTCTACCATAATAACACAACCACTGAACAAATAAATTTATTAAAAAGAATAGTTAAGGAACATTCCGTTCATTACACGGGAGGTTCTGATTTCCATGGGAATAAAACAGATACGCCGATAGGTCAGTATGGTCCCGATAGTTTCATCCCAAGTTTTTTTCTTACAAATTATAAATCAAATTTAATAAATCAATAAAAATGTGCCTAACAATTTGTTAATTGAAGAAGTCGCAAAAAATCTTCGTGTTAATTTTAAAAAATTGAAGTGCATACAATCGGCTTATCTTTATGGGAGTGTCTTAACGGACAATTTCCATAAAAAAAGCGACATAGACGTTTTATTTATAGTTGAAGATATCAAAGACCGACAAAAATTTTTAAAAAAAATAAAAGCTATTCGCGCCAAGGAAAAAAAATTAAAATTAGATATTAATATTGTATTTAAAAATGAGTTTCTTAATCTTTGGCATATTTTTAGACCGCCGACATTTTTTATTTGGATTAAACAGCGAAATGCTTTACTCTGGGGTGAAGATTGCCTGCGCGATATTAAAGAAAAAAAAATAACTGTAAATTCTATATATAAACGCGCTGTTGATTTAGCGCAGGGTTGCAGGGCTGTATATCTAAACGACAAAGATGTGGCATTTTGGGAAATAAAATATAGCAGATGGTTGCGCGAGCTGCAATATGGAATATTATATCTTCATGGGGAACTTGAGTTAGATTCTAAATTATGCGGTAAAAAGCTTTGTAATTCTTTCCCTGAGCTAAAGAAAGCTGAGCTTCTACAAAAAAAACAATTGCCTATTAAAAATCTTTCAGAAATATCCGAATCATTTGTTCTTTGCATTTATAATCATTTCGTCAGGATATGAGAATATTAATGCTAACATCTCGGTATGGATTCGGTTACGGCATGGGATATGCCGCATATAAAGAAGCAGCTGCCTTTGCATATCTTGGTAATTCTGTCACTGTTATTCATTGCTATAATAGCCCTGAAATTACTAAATTTTACGATGCCCGAATCACAACTATTTATTTACCAATAATGAAAATCCCTCTTGTCGGATTTTTTGTTTATCATTTTAAACTTAAAAAATTTTTAAAAGACAAGATTAAAGTACAAGAATTTGATTTGATTTATATCCAGTCTCTGGAATTCGGATTGCTTGACATGAAAAAAATAAAGATACCAATATTTTATTTTTCCAGAAGCACAATGATTGGGCTGCAAAAGACATTGCGTAATGATGGCATTAAAAAATCTTTTTTAAATAAAATGAATCATTGCATTCTTGTATATCTCGAAAAACGATGCATGCAATATGCTAAATTGATATTTGTAAAATCTAGAATTATGTCCGAAGAAGTTAGCAGTCTTTACCGCATCAACTCAAAAAAGATTGTCACTATAACAGGAGGTATAGATAAAGAAAACTTTAAAATTGAAAATAAACTATTTAATGATAATTTTAAGAAAAAATTATCCATACCGCCATCCGCTAAGGTTATTCTTTATGCAGGTAGAATCGTTCCCCAAAAAGGATTAATATACCTAATTAAAGCTGCCTTGCAATTGCTGCCAGATTATGAATTTGTTATTGTGATAGCAGGTTCTTATTCAGACAAGCACTATATAGATTCAATAAATAAAATTTTAAAAAGTAGCATCTATCAAAAATCATTTTACTTTCTAGGTCATATAGACCAACTAGAAATGTCATCCGTTTTTAATATCGCTGACTGTGTTGTGAGTCCGTCTTTATATGAGCCGTTTGGTATGGTAAACTTGCAGGCAGCTTTTTTGGGAAAAACAATAATCACTACGGATACTACAGGAGCAATCGATGTTTTAAAAGGTTATCATAATTTAGTAGTTATTAAGCCCCGTTCAGTTGAATCTATTTCAGTTGCCTTAAAAAATTTATTATCACCACAAAAGAATACAACCATACAGCCTTTTGAATTTAACAGATATTCATGGATAAATGTATCAAAAAAAATATTAAGTTATTTTTAAAATTAAATATATATATTATGATAAGACATTTTAATGTAACAACTTACATCTACAATCAAAAAGATAAGAAATTTTTATTTATATTACACAAGAAGCTTAACAAGTGGGTTGCCCCGGGCGGGCATATAGAGGATAATGAAAATCCAGAGGCGGCAGCGTTGCGTGAAGTAAAAGAAGAAACTGGGCTTGATGTGGAATTGGTTGGTAATAGATATCCGGAAGAGTCTGACTTAATGTGTCCATACGGGATACAAAAGAATGTGATTGCAGAAGGCGAACATGAGCATTTTGATTTGATATATTTAGCCTTTCCAGTATCTAGCGTCGCAGCAATATTAAATAAAAAAGAGGCTAATAACATAAAATGGTTTTCATTAGATGAAATTATTGATCCGCTTTTTAACTCATTTGAAAAGAATAAAAAGTGGTGCAGCTATTTCAGCAATGAATTAAAAGATATACTAGGGGAGTAGCCGAAAAGGCGATGATTAGAGGCATTGCCTTTTTCTTTTCTTTTTTTTTGAAAAATGGTAAAATAATAAATAGTATTAAGTATCTAATATAAAATATTAAGCATGATACAAAATACTAAATACTAGATACTAACAAAAAATGAACATAGTATTTGACCCAACTCCGTTATACGCATTAGGATCGCATCATCCTTTTGTGATTATGTTATATCTAATTAAGCTTTTCGGATGGATACCGATAATTTTTGTTATTGTTTGGGGACTGTGGAAAGTATGGATATTTTTTATACAAAATGAGTACGCAGGGAAAATTAAGTTTATTCTTTTGGCGATTGATGTGCCGAAAGATAATCTGCAGACTCCGAAAGCCGTAGAACAAATTTTTGCGCATCTTGCCGGCGCTCATTCAACGCCTAATTTTATTGAAAAATATTGGGACGGGTATGTGCAGGCATGGTTTAGTTTAGAAATAATAAGCATAGATGGATATATTCAGTTTTTGCTTTATACTCCCGAACCTTTTAGGGATTTAGTTGAAGCGGCTATTTACGCGCAATATCCTAACGCGGAAATAACAGAAGTGGAAGATTATGTTAATAATGTTCCGCAAAAATATCCATCTGAAGAATGGAATTTTTGGGGTACGGAATTGATTTTAGTAAAGCCGCATTGTTATCCTATAAGAACTTATGCAGAGTTTGAACATACTGGAAGCGAGGAAGTTTTTAAAGATCCTATGGCGGCGCTTTTAGAAATGATGAGCAGGATGAATAAAGGAGAGCAAGTTTGGATACAGCTAATTATAAATCCTATAAATCAAGATTGGGCGAAGGAATGTGATAAAGAGGTGCGAAAGCTAGTAAAGGAAAAAGTTCCAACATCGGGCGGCGGCGGAATATCGGGCGGTTTTATGGGGATATTGCATTCTGCCGCGGATGCTTTTGGCGAAATGATAACAGGGATGGGCGGAGTGGAAGCAACTGAGAAAAAAGATAATGATCCGTATAATATTGTTATGAATATGACGACAGGGGATAAAGAAATAGTTGAGGGAATTCAGAAAAAAGCGGCAAAAATCGGCTATCAAACAAAAATAAGGCAGATGTATATAGCGCGTCACGAAGTTTTTTCAAAGCAAAAGGGAGTTTCTGGAATTTTTGGGACAATAAAGCAATTTAATACGAATGATAAGAATTCTATAAAGCCTGAATTAAAAGTCGTTGCGACTAAGATTAATTATTTTTTCAAAAAATGGAGAGTCGCCGGGCGTCAAAATAGGTTAATGAAAGCTTATCGCGTAAGGAGTTTAAGCCGCGGAACGGCGCATATTGGGATTTTAAATATTGAAGAATTAGCAACATTATGGCATTTTCCGATGTCGCAAGTTAAAGCTCCTTTGATTAAGAAAACGGAAGTTAAGAGAGTAGAGCCTCCGTTTAATCTTCCTACTGAAGACAGGTATCTTAGCAGGGTTTCCTCCTTCGCTAAAGCTGCGGAGGACAAGAAAGCTGCTGATGGCAATGAAATAGCAGAGCAAACTGGCGCGGTTGAAAATAGCAAAGTAAAGAATAAAATAAGGAGAGAGAATAAAGAGGATAAAAATAATGTTAAAAAAGTTGAGGAAAATTTAGGGAAAAATATTGCAAGGCATTTAGAACCGCCTGGGAATTTGCCGTTCGCTTAAGTATAATACAAATCTGCAAATCTAATGCAAATCTGCGAATATGCAAATTTGCAAATGCGGAATTAAATTATATGGATAAAGTTATTTATAAAGAGTTATCATATAAAATAGGTGGTTTATTTTTTAAGGTACATGCAGATTTGCATTTTATTTGTAGATTTGTGTTATATATAATATGAACAACACTAACGATATAACCGTTTTCGCGCAAACAAATTTCAGAGATAAAAAGAGGCGTTTTGGAATTAAAACAGATGATCGGCGGCGGCATATGTACTTAATCGGTAAAACCGGGATGGGGAAGTCCACTATGCTTGAGAATATGATTATAAATGATATTAGAAACGGACGCGGAGTCGCGGTTGTTGATCCTCATGGCGACTTAGTGGAAAAAGTCATTGATTTTATCCCTTCCAGCCGCATAAACGATGTTATAAATTTTAATCCGGCTGACATGGATTATCCTATTGCTTTTAATCCTTTAGAGAGCATTGATCCGAGATATAAACATCTTATCTCTTCCGGCTTAATAGGAGTATTTAAAAAATTATGGGCGGAGAGCTGGGGTCCGAGACTGGAATATCTTTTAAGAAACGCACTCCTTGCTTTACTGGACAATCAAGGAACCACTCTGCTCGGCATAATGCGAATTTTAGTTGATAAAAATTACAGGAAAAAAATAATATCAAATATTGAAGATCCTGTTGTGAAGGCTTTTTGGGTTGAGGAATATTCTAAGTATCCTGATAAATTTCAGGTTGAGGCGATAAGCCCTATTCAAAATAAGGTGGGGCAGTTTTTGTCTAATTTTTTAATTAGGAACATTGTCGGGCAGGTGAAATCTTCTTTTGATATGAGAACGATTATGGATGATAAAAAAATTCTTCTTATGAACTTATCAAAAGGCAGGATTGGAGAAGATACTTCAAGTTTATTGGGAGCGATGATGATAACTAAAATTCAGCTCGCGGCTATGGATAGAATAGATATTCCTGAAGAAGAGAGAACGGATTTTTATCTGTATGTTGATGAGTTCCAAAATTTCGCCACTGAAAGTTTCGCCACTATTTTATCAGAAGCGAGAAAATACCGTTTGAATTTAATTATGGCGCATCAATACATAGAGCAATTAAATGATGTTGTCCGTCCTGCTGTTTTTGGAAATGTCGGAACAATTGTCGTGTTTAGAGTCGGAGCGGCTGACGCTGAAGAGTTAGTGAAAGAGTTTACTCCTAAATTTTTAGAAGAGGATCTTGTTAATATCCCTAAATGGGAATGTTATATGAAGTTAATGGTTGATGGAATTGCGACTGATCCTTTTTCAGCTTCAGGTTTGCCTCCTTTTAGCAAAGATGAAAAAACTAATAACAAAGAAAAGATTATAAATCTTTCCAGAGAACGATATGCTGAAAAGAGAGAAATAGTTGAGGAACGGATTACAAGGTGGAGCGGACCATTGCAAGAAAACCCTGCAGGAAAGCCCGCTTCCAGCGGGACATTGCAAGAAAACAAGAAAACAAGAAAACAAGAAAACAATAACGCAGAACAAGACCTGCCTGCGTCCGCCTGCGCGGACAGGCAGGCAGGAAGCAATAATAAAGAATTTGGAATTAAAACGAATGTGATGGAAGATAATAAAATAAGAAATATAGGAATTAGATCTAATATTAAATATACTGCCGATAGAGATGAAGAGAAATTTAAAGTTAAATGTAATTCTTGCGGAAGGGAAACAGAAGTTAATTTTGAGCCGGACAATGTGCGACCTGTATATTGCAGAGATTGTTTAAATAAAATACGAAGCGGAGAAATACGGATGCTTCCGAGAAAGAAAATTTTTGAGAGTAAATCACCGCGCCTTGCGAACCCTGCGGCAAGCGGAAATTCTGTGGCAGAGACCGTAGCGCATTTTAGCCGTGGCGGTAAAATGGCAGAGCATAAAGCAGAACTGCCGTCTGAGAATAGAGTGGCAGAGCATAAGGCGAAAATGCCGCGTGAAAGAAAAGTTGCGGAGACAAGAGTAGAACCGCCTCGTAAAAATAAAATTGCGGAGGACGAAGATGGCGGCGGCGAAGAAGCGGAGCTGTCTTTAATGGATGCGATGAAAATCGGCGCGTCTGATTTTAGCGGCAAGAAAATTAAAAATTTTGCGCCTAGTTTTACTAAAATAGTTGACGAGGAATATGATGATTTGGAAACATACGAATCGCAGGAAAAAATAGCTATTTCAGACAAAGAAAAAAGAATGCAGAAAGGTCGAGTTATAAAATTCTAAAAAACAATCTGAAAAGAATTTTAAACCATTATTTTTGAAATTTGACTTTTGAGTTTTGATTTTTTTAGTCTATGTCAAAGTTTAAGGAGAAAATTTTATTATATAAATTGAGTTTAAAAGATGAGAAGGGCTTTATAGAAGTCTATGATTTGTATGTAGAAAAAATTTACAGGTTTATATTTTTTAAAATATCAAATCATGAAGAAGCGGAAGATTTAACTTCCGAAGTTTTTATTAAAGCATGGCAGTATGCGCAGGAGAACAAAGAGATTAAAGCCATTCCTTCTTTTTTGTATGCAATCGCCCGTAATAAAGTTATTGATTTATACAGAAAAAGAAGCAAGGGAAAAACTGTTGCGTTAGATGAAAATATAGATACATTAAAAGATGGCAAGTATGATATAGCGCGAAAGATAGATGATGATTTAGGTATTGAAGCGATAAGTGTTTTTCTAAATAAATTAAAAGCTGAGTATAGGGAAGCTTTATTATTAAGATATGTTGATGATTTTTCTATTGCGGAAATCTCAAAAATTTTAGGAAAAAAGAAGGGGACTGTCCGAGTTTTAATTCATCGCGCGCTGGAAGCTTTACGGGAGATAATGGGGGAGTGAGTAGAATTTTCCTTCATCTATACTAATTTGCTAAACTAAATAGGATTATATAATCTCGAAATTGAGTGTCAATAATTTATTCAACTCATCCTTATACTGTTCTATATCTCTAAAAAATTCAAAAATTGCTTTTTCGAATTTTTTAAAGGTATCGTAAT
>JAZDEU010000025.1:0-7057 GCA_043808545.1 bacterium
TTAACAACAAGATCCGTGTATTCCAGCGCAGAGCATATGGTCTGCAAGATGAAGAATATTTACGGTTAAAAGTTTTGTCCTGTATGCTAAAAGAAATTTAATCTATATTTTACCCACACGTTTGGGAGAAGACCCTTTAAAAAATATTATAAAAATAAATTTATCAATTTATTTTTAGTTTCAATTTTAAAACAATTATCAAAAAAATATGATTATGGCAGACAAGTTAGATTAAAGAGGTTTGAAGAAGAAATTATTAGTCTGCCAGTTATAAATAAAAGAGAATTAGATTTTGAATTTATGGAAAATTATATTAAATCATTGCCTTATTCATCGTACATTTAAGCAATGTTTTAATTCTTGAGATTTTCCCCCTCCCCTATTAAAAATAAATAATATGCACGCGCCACTTTTTTAATACATTTGTATCATATTCTCGTCAAAATCCTTAAAACTCTTATAATCACACTGCCAAAAACTTAATGGCACGGGAATTTTACCAGAACCATTCGGCGTATCAACAACATAATTCGGGAAGGCGATGCCTGAAATATTTTTTCGCAATTTTGTCATTATTTCAATTTCTTTTTCAATAGGAACTATAAAATGCTCTACTCCTTTAACTAAATCGCAACGATAGATATAGTAAGGTCTTATGCCAAGTTCAGCGAGACGTGTAAAAAGTTCTTCTAAAATCTCGTAGGAATCGTTAATTCCTTTTAAGAACACAGTTTGGGAAAGCAAAATCGCTCCGGTTTTTCTTATTGATGAAACTATTTTTAGAGTTTGCGGAGTAAATTCATCAGGATGTTCAAAATGGATGCTTAAATAAAGCGGCTTTTTTTTATTTACTTTTTTAAACGTATTTAAAATTTCTTTGGTTACCATTTTAGGATTAGCGACTGGAACGCGGGTGTGCACCCTTATTATTTTTATTTGCGGAAAATCCATAAATTTATTAAGCGCGAATATTAGCAAATCAGGAACGGCCAAGGGATCACCTCCAGAAAAAATAACTTCGTTGATTGATGGCACTGTCTTTATATAATCCACCATTCTTTGAATGTCAGCCAGAGAGATGCTCCCTTTTTCAAAATCAGAAACTTCTCTCCGCCGAGTGCAAAAACGGCAATAAGAAGCGCAATTCATAGTTAATTCTATGAGTACTCTCTTAGGGTATTTGTGAACTAACCCGCGGACTTTTTTATTTGAATCTTCTAAAAGCGGGTCTATCAAGGCGCGATTAGATGATTCATTTTCCTCTGGAGAAGGGAAAAATTGTTTTTGAACTGCTGGCGATTTTTTAGCAAGCTTTTTTAGATGCGTGCTAACTTGCACTTTGAGCATATGTAAATTCCCGCAAATTCAAATTTTTATCTTAAAATAATATAAAAATCTGAATCTATAAAAATAGCGGGAATGGTTTAATAAATAAAAATATAGCTACCGCAAAACAAAAACTGGCAATTAAATTTTTAAAACCCCATTATTCCCCCTTTTTTTCTTCGCCACAGTCTCCGCTAGGGACTGTGGCGTTCCCTCGCACTCGTCGCAGTCCCATTTGGGAGACTGCGACGGAGAAAAAAGCTCAAATTACTGCCTGCTTTGCGCTTCTCAGCCCTGCTAATCATAACAGGATTGAAAATTGAAAATTCATTGAAAATTGAGAATTAAAAATTTATATTGTGTAGAAAATTAAATTTAAAAAAATAATCTGCTATTGATAACTAAATATTTTCGTATCTCTTAAAAGCTGTATCAATTATTAATTTTAAGAGTTCATCGTATGCTATTCCCGCGACTCTTGCCGCTAATGGGAAGTATGAGGTCATGGAAATTTCAGGCGGTAATAGTCCAGCTGGAGAATTAATTTCTAAAATATAAAGAGTATCATTTGAATCACAGCGTAAATCAATCCTGCACCAGTCCTTTATTTCAAGAGATCTCCATGTATCCATGCTTATGTTTTTAATTTTTTCATATAATTTTTCATCTGTTTTAGCAGGGCATATAAGATGGTTTTTTTCTGATTGCTCTTCAAAAACCCATTTCACTTCCAATGAATCAAGCGGTAAATATTCTTTTGGCAACAAAGAATGATCAGGCTCAATAATCGGTAAAATTCTCGGCGGATTCCCAATCATTGCCACAGAAAATTCTCTGCCCGTTAAAAAATGTTCTATCATAGCTGGCTGTTTAAATGTATTTATAATAAATTTTACTTGTTTAAAAAGACCTGTTTCATCATAGACAACGCTTTTGTTAGTGATGCCTGCTCCCGAGCCTTGCGAAAGAGGCTTAACAATAATAGGAAATGGAATATTTATTTTTGTTTTTTCTTTTATATTTTTAAAAACTTGGAATGGCAAAACAGAAACATTATTAGCAACTAAAATTTCCTTAGCTTTTGCTTTATTTAAAACCAATGCTTGCGTAAGAGGAGAGGAGCCTGTATATCGCAAGCGCAACATTTCTAAAATAGCCGGCAGATGGCACTCCCTGTCATTTCCATAAATGCCTTCAGAAAAATTGAAGGCTAAATCTATTTTTTCCCTGTTTTTATATAATTTCAAATAAGCCTTTTCATTCGCTTCAATTGGAATTAAATTATAACCGCATTTTTTTATATGTTTAATTATCAATTTAATAACAGGCGGATCATCAAAATCCGTTTCTAGTTGAGTGCGAGGATCATTCGCGTCTGGATAAGCATGGCGGACATTGTACAAAAAAACGATGGTTTTTTTTTGCATACTTTTATTTTATTTTCTTTGAATAAATAATTTTATGATCGCCTTCTGAATAAAAATCGGATATAATCGCTTCTTCTTTATAGCCATTCTTTTGATAAAATTTTCTCGCGGCTTGATATGGTTCTCTAGAAGAAGTTTCTATATAAATAAGCTTGCCATCCATAGCAATAATTTTTTTTTCAGCTTCTATCAAAAGTTTCTTGCCTATTCCTAAATGACGCAAATTATTTAATACCGCTATCCAATAAATATCAAATCTTTTATCAGTTCCCGCAATAGGACCGAAACATACATATCCTAAAACCTTTCCAAAAGATTCCGCCAGGATAAAAGAATATCCGCTTTCTTCTTTTTTAGTTAAATGTTCTTCCGCTAATTCAATGGCTACTTTTACTTCTGCTTCTGAAAAACAGCTGGAAGAACAAATAACTTCTTGAATTTTAATTTTATCCGCAACCGTTAATTCATATCTATAAATTATTTCTTTTATTTCTCCGTTAGCGCCCATTTTTATCCACCCCCTCTCTCATACCATTCCCTCCTATTTTATTATTTACATCTTTTACAGTATTAATGACTAATCTTTTTATAATGTCGCTAAAAGATATTTCATAAAGATCTAAAATATAAGAAATCGCGCATCCGCATTCTTTAGGTCCAAACGCCGGATTGCTATTACAATCAATAAAATAATAACGTCCAGAATTATCTACTCGTATGTCAAATTTCCCATAATCCGCCATTCTTGTTATTTCAAAAGATTTACGAATATATTCTTTCAGCAAATTATCATTATATTTTTCATAATGGAATGCATCCAAATCAGAGCCTTGCCATAAATCATCAAAAGTGGCGAAAATATATTTTTCATCTTTTTTATGAAAAACTTTTTCCGCCATATAAATTTTTTTATTCAAGCCTTCTAATAAAATAGCGGTTATTTCTCTGCCAACTATAAATTCTTCCACTAGGACGGGCTGGTTATAGGTTTTAATTAAAAATTTAATCCGTTCGCGCAAATGCTTTTCATTCTCTGAAACAGCATCCTTTGTTATTTCAACGCCTCCATGAATCTCATTTAATTTTGAGATTAAAGGAAATCTTAAATTAAGATTCATAGGATCGCTTGCCGTATTAAAAAGCTGATAATTAGGCAAAGGCACTCCTATCTGCTGTAAAAGTTTTTTAACTAAAAACTTATTATAAACTAATGACTCTCCTAATATTCCAGCTCCAGTATAAGGAATATCTAAAAGTTCCATCACCGCCGGTATTGTAGATGCTAAATACTCGTTGCCTTTCACTGAACCGACTAAATTAAAAACCATATCCGGCTTATTCTTATTTAATTTTTCAGGCAATCCTGCATCTCCCGCGTAAAACAAGGTTTCAATTCCAATTTTATTGAGATAGGAAGCGATTATTTTAGCATCTTTATAGGAATCTTTTTCAGTTAAATATTGCGCTTCTGTCGGGAAATATTCTCTTTTTACTTCGCTGTAAACTATCCCAACCTTTTTCGGCAAATTATATTGAATTTCGTTTTTCTCTTCTTGTTGCATAAAAACTGCTATGGGACCGCCGCCGTATACTCTTTTGTCCAGCTGTCCCGCTATTTTAAAAAAACAAAAAAGCCAATTTTAAAACGGCTTTTGATTGTTCTTTCAAAATTTAATTTTTTATCTAAAATATTAGTTAATAAACCAGAAGGAGGCTCGTCTGAAGACTTGCCCGCTTTTTCTTGCTTCATATTTATATGCCTTTTTGCAAAAGCTATGGACATCACATTATGAAAACGCGCTTAGAAACTAGAAAAAATTGATGAATAGCGAAGTTTTGCAGTTCAGGAAAACCGCATAAGTATCAGTAGATACATAAAGGATTTTCCTGAACGAAAAACTAGCTATTCGCAATTTTTACAGTTTATGGAGCGCGGAGTCATAATGTGATGTCCATAACTATATTATATCTTATCTATAAAGTATGTCAATAAGACTTACAACTTTTGATTTTCCCAAAGTTCGTGAAACCGCCCCTTGCTCGCGAATAATTCATTATAATTCCCTGCTTCTGTTATTTTTCCATCTTCAATCACTAAAATTTTATCCATCTCTTTAATCGTCGTCAGGCGATGCGCGATAACTACGGCTGTAACATTTTTTAGAAATTTATGCAAAGAATCCTTAATCTTTTTCTCCGATTCAATATCTAAATGCGAAGTCGCTTCATCTAAAAATAAAATTTTCGGTTTTTTATAAATAGCCCGAGCAATGCCCAGCCTCTGCTTCTCTCCTCCTGAAAGCCGAATCCCTTTTTCTCCGATAAAAGTATCTATGCCTTGCGGCAGTTTGTGAGTAAAATCGCTCACATGCGCGATATCAAGCGCCTTCTTTAAATCATTCTTTGTCCCCTCTTTGCCAGCGATCGTTATATTATCACTAAGAGTAAAATTAAAAACCTCCGTGTCTTGCAAAACTACTCCGATATTTTCTAAATATGATTTGCGTTTAATTTTTCTTAAAGGTATATCATCAATTAGTATTTCACCTTCATAATTCTCAACCTCCTTAAGTAATAATTTTATTAAAGTTGATTTTCCAGCTCCAGAAAGCCCGACAATTCCAACTCTTTCCCCCTTTTTTATTTCAAATGATATGTCTTTTAAAACCTCGTTTTCCCCATAGAAAAAAGATAAATTTTTAACAGTAATATTTTTCCAATTCTTTGGAAAATCAACTTTATCTTTATCATCTTCAATATTAGCTTTCTCATTAAGGATATTCTGCATGCGAGCGATGCAGAATTTATGAACCATAAAATCTTGCGCGGTTTCCGCAAGTTCTTCAACCGATTGCGTCAAACCGTTAAAATATCCGTTAAACAAAATTAAAAATCCTATTTCATATCGGCCATGCGCAATGCCCAAGCCGATAAATACCATAGCGCCTAGCTTAAAAACGCTAGTCAATAAATCCATTATTGCGCTTCGGCTACGAAAACAAAAAATACGCAGTTTAATCTTTTGAAACAATTCAACTATATATTGATCAACAGCTTTTAAAATCTTTTCCGCCATGGCTAATACTTTAATGCTCCTTATATTATTGACTATCTGAAACATCAATCCCATAACCTCTTCTTCCTTAATATCAACTTCTTGCGTCGCCTTGAGACCCCTTTTTAAAAGGGTGTAAGCAAAACTAAAATATAAAATCAAAAACACAATCATACTATCTCCGACAGTATGATCAATTCTTGATAAAATAAAAATCATCCCCGCAAAATTTACGCCTATTTGTATGAAATTAGATATCCACATTCGCAATATCTTGTTAAACCCGTCGCTTCCTTTTTGTAGCCGTTTTAATTTATTTCCCGCATTTTCTTTTTCATGCCACGCGATATCAAGTAAGGTTAAATGTTTTATAGTTTTTACTTGCGCGTCAAGAGAAACTTTTTCTGAGACCTGAAATCCAATATATTTAGCTAATTCTCTTGCAAAATTTTTCCATAAAGTAGCGAGTACCCAAAATAAAATAATCGTCCAAAATTTTTCAAGAGATGCGCCATGAGTAAACTTGCTAAAAAATGTAACAATAGAGGCCAACGCGTAAGCGGGATATAGCGCCGCAATGTCGCTTGAAAAACGCAGTAATGACGCAATAAAAAAACGCCATCTGTAAGGATGCAAATATCCCGCGATGTCTTTTAATAATTGCCAATTTGAATATTTAAGAAACCCTTGCTGTTGTTCTGGTTGATAAACCATATAAAATTTATAAACTATCCGACCATAATTTTTTTACTTCTTCCCTAATTATATCCGCTCTTTTTTTACTGCGCGAAATTATTAGTTCTGTTTTTCCGGGCTCAAAAAAAAGATTATTTATCTTATTAGAATCATATTCAGAAAGACTATTAACATCTTGATAAATTTTTTCTATTATCTCAAAAATATATTTCGGAATTTTTGCTTCAAAAATAAAATCTCCAATAGTCGTTACCCAATAATTTTTTTCTGCAATATTTTTCTGTTCAGCCAGCCCGCCGGTTTTTTGTAATTTTGCGTCCTGCTCTTTCTTAAATTTATCAAAATCATAAATAAAATGATGATAATTTTCAACTTCTATTATTTTTGCAACCAGCTTATTTAAGAAAGATTGCGATCCGCTTGCCATATACCAATGCGCGTCAACAGATTGATACGCTCCAGCTAAAATATTCTCGCTTGTCGTTCTTGCGATTTGAAAAAGCGAATAAAAATTTCTGCTATACCCGTTTTTATCTTTATGCTTTTCGCCATT
>JAZDEU010000026.1:0-6884 GCA_043808545.1 bacterium
AGCACGGTTTCAGTGCCATTTGCTTAAAACCCCTAATTTTAAATAAAAATTAAATTCCAGCGCAAAGAATAAATCTTGTGAAGGCAAAATATTCCTTTAGCAAATGGCACTTTTGGAACTACTTGAGCAGTTACAAAATTTTTAACAATGGAATTGTGATAATAAAAAAAGAGCAGGACAACAGGGATAAACTTTAGTAAGTTTATATGTTGTCCTGTGTGAACCCGTGGAAGAAGGATTAAACCGTGCATTCCTCAGGAATTCCGGTGGGAAGTGCTTTAATTAAGATACCCCCCACCCTATTTTTTGTTGAGGGGAGAGCTCATAAAGCCCTCCGTATTTCCTTATGCTTCCCAGCCAAAGCGCGAGCAGCAACTCGCCTCCGGAGCAGAACAGGGTGCCGTGGGGATAATGATCAATGAATGCCCACGGATCAAAACAACCGAACTGGGTTGCACGCACCAGCCCCATGCACTGCTCCTCATTAACGAGCGAGCCGTCCGTGAGCATGATGCGACCGTCGGCTTCAAGCCCGTCAGCCGAGCCACAAAATAGGGAATTTACCACGACGGGGTATCCAAGTAGTATCCAATCGGGAAAAAGAAAAAATAAAATTTCCCGAAATCGTTTGCCTGTTCCACATACAATCAGGTTGATTTCAGGAAGCACTATCTGTTGCAGTTGGGAAATTCCCTCCTGCGTGTGGCAGGGGTCCGGACCGAAATTCCTTTTTCCGTGCGCAATTAAATATGCGCGTTTTTCATTAGGCATTTCTGCCTCCTTTCGCAAAAAAGTTAATATTTTTCCCTCGCTTCACCATTGAAGACGAGTGGTTGGAAAGAACTAAAAAAGAGCAAAGTTAATTTTTATTAATAGCACACTTTTAAAAAGATGTCAAGGTTGGCTTAAGCAACCGCTCACTAATTCTCACGGTAAATGGCTTAATAGACGAATGTACCCTCACTTGAACCCCCTAAGATGATAATTAAAGGATGCATTTTTAGCTAAAATACATGTATAGTGAGTAGCTGCAAAAGTTATTATTGATTTTTTTTACAGTATATGTTAATATAAACATATAAGTTTTAACGGAAAATATAAAATTATGCTATATTCGCGTAAAATAATAGAAAAATTAAAAAAATGGCTGCCGGAGAAAGAAATTATAATTTTAAATGGAGCGCGACAAGTTGGCAAAACTTCTATTTTAAAATTACTTAAAGAAGAACTTTTAAAAAAAGGCATTTCGGAAAATGTTATATTTTATTTAAACTTGGAAGAAATAAAAATTTTAGAGGACTTAAATAAAGATCCTGAAAATTTGCTAAAGTATATTACTTTGAGAAATGAGAAAAATTATTTTCTATTGGATGAAATACAGTATCTTGATAATCCATCTAATTTTTTAAAACATCTTTATGATAAATATTCCGATAAGATAAAAATTATCGCCACGGGATCTTCAAGTTTAGAATTAAAAGCGAAATTTCAGGATTCTTTAGTCGGCAGAAAAGTTGCATTTTTAATCAATCCTCTAAACTTTGAAGAATTTTTACTTTTTAAGAATTTTTCTTTTTTTGATTATCTGAATCATAAGAATTTGCCGGATGAAATAAAATATAAATTTAAGAAAGAATTGGATGAATATTTAATTTATGGCGGGATGCCTGCGGTTGTTTTGAAAAAGGACGGCGGTTTAAAACAAAAATTATTAGAGGAATATATAAATACTTATATCAATAAGGATATTCGGATGATAGGCCATATAGATAACATCGCTGATTTTAACGGGTTAGTAAAAATTTTGTCTTCTCAAATCGGGAATTTATTAAATATAAATGAGTTAACTAACACATTAAACATTTCCCGCCGTGGCATAAAGACATATTTAGATCTGTTAGAATTTACTTTTGTGTTAAATAAAGTTTTACCATTCAGAAATAATACAAGGGCGCAGATAATTAAAATGCCAAAAATATATTTTTTTGATACAGGATTAAGAAACGCTATTTTAGGAAATTTTTTAGAAATGTCCAATAGACAAGATACGGGAGCTCTTTTTGAAAATTTTATCTTTATGGAACTCAAAAGTTATGAGAAAGAGAAAATTTATTTTTATAGGACGGTTGCTAAAGCGGAAATAGATTTTATTGTAGAAGATGCGGGGCATCTTATGCCGTTAGAAGTAAAATATAAAAAACTTGATAAACCTATTGATACGAGAGTATTAGAAAATTTTATAAAGAAGGTTAAAAATATAGAAGAATCTAAAGTTATAAATTTAGAATTTAATTATAAAGATGGAAGTATAGAATATACGGATTATAGAAAAATACTATAAATTAAGTTTAAATTTTAAGTATTAAAATTTTATGTACACAAAAACATTCAAACAAATATCTTATAAAGATGTCGCGATCGCCGGAGGAAAGGGCGCGTCTTTGGGGGAGATGACACGGCTATGCGTAGACACTGGAGTAGCTAAAACTGGAATAATGCAAGTTAAATTTCAAGTCCCGCCGGGGTTTATAATTCTTGCGCAGACATTTGATGAATTTTTGCAAAACACGGATTTAAATATTGAAATTGAAGCAAAGCTTAAAAAAGTGAAACAGCAGGATATTAATTCGGTTGATCGCGCGTCTAATGAAATTTATGATATGAACTTATTGCGACCTTTAAAATATTGGCTAAAATAGCGTATCCGATATTTAGCAGTTTGGCTAATTACAGCCAATATTAAATCAAGTCGCAATGACTTCTATGATAAATGATACGAAAATGCCTAAAAGTATCGGACTGGAAATAATGGAAGAATTTAAAAAGCTGGGAGCGCCGCTGGTCGCGGTAAGATCATCCGCGACTGTTGAGGATTATTCTGTCGCGTCATGGGCGGGGAATTAGAAACATATCTTAATGTGACGGAAAAAAATATTTTTAAGTCAGTGAAAAAATGCTGGGCGTCTTTATTTACGCCACGGGCGATTTTTTATCGTTATGAGAAAAATATGCAGGATAAAAAAGTTTCAGTCGCTGTTGTAATTTAAAAAATGGTCCAGTCGGAAATATCCGGAATTTGTTTTACCGTCCATCCTGCGACACAGGATAAAAATCAGATGGTAGTTGAAGCGGGATATGGGCTGGGAGAGGCGATTGTCGGCGGAATGATTACGCCGGATACTTACATTGTAAATAAATCAAAAGTCAAAACTCAAAAGTCCAAAATATCTATTATTGATAAGAATGTTTCTGAACAAAATATAATGTTAGTGCGAGTAGCTAAAGGCACAAAAAAAACAGAAGTGCCTTTTGCAAAAAGGGATAAGCAGAAATTAGCGGATAAATGTATTTTACAGCTTGCCCAAATTTGCCTGAAAATTGAAAAACATTATGGCAAGCCCCATGATATAGAATGGGCTATGGAGAAATGTAAAATTTATATTACGCAATCGCGGTCGATTACGACACTATAGAAAAAATTCCTATGTTTTCTTATACTAAAAATAAAATAATAGTAATTTTTATTATTATTTTAACATTATTTATTTTTCATCATATAGGCATATTGACGCCGATAGAAGATGGGGCTAGGTTTATTTTTTCTCCCGCGCAACGATTTTTTTATTCCCTAAGTTATAATATAAAAGATAAATATGATTCTGCAAGCTCTGGTTTTAAAAATAAAGATGATCTTAAAAATGAAAATATTTACTTAAAAGATAGGATAAACGAACTAACTATAAATAATATAACTATTGATTTATTGAAAAGCGAAAATGAGAGATTAAAGTCATTGCTGAATTTTGTGAGCGAGAATGAATATGAATATGCCGTTGCTCGCGTGATTGGAAAAGGCGAGGGGACTGGCAATACTTTAATTTTAGACAAAGGCGAAAAAGATGGCGCGGAAATTGGTTTAGCAGTTGTTAATCCCAAAGGAATGGTTATTGGGAAAATTTTTAAATGCGATAAAAATACGAGCGAGATTTTATTTTTAAATGATAACCAAAGCAGAATCGCTTCTTCAATATTAAATCACTCGGAAACAAATGGAGTAGTTGAGGGAGCATTTGAGTTGTCAATGAAAATGGGTTTAATCCCAAAAAATATAGACATAAAACATGGTGATACAATTATAACTTCAGGATTGGAGCCGAATATTCCGCACGGATTAGTTATCGGACAGGTAAATGAAGTTGAAAAAAAAGAAGGGGATTTATTCCAAAGCGCGAACATCCAGCCATTATTTCCGTTAGAAAGTGTTTACATTGTATCTGTTATTTTGCCTGCGAAGCAGGGGGCGAGATATTAATGACGAGAGGAGAATAGTTGTTTATTACCTTATTATAGCAAAAAAATGGAATAGGTAAAACTTTTTTTATGTCTATAATTCAAACAATAACAACAGCTTATGATTCGTTAATGAAGCAGAAAGTAAGAAGCGCTCTTACTATTTTAGCCGTGGCAGTCGGAATTGGAATTGTTATAATCGTGCTTTCCGCTGGAGGAGGGCTGGAAACTTTTGTTTTAAAACAGATGGAGTCTTTTGGTTCGGATTTAATACAAGTTGAAGTAAAAGTTCCTTCTACAAAACAAGCTTCTGTTTCTAATGCCGCAGGACGGGCTATGGGTATTAGTATTACTACTTTGACGCTGGACGATATGGAAGAAATAAAAAAACTGCCAAACATAAAAGATGCTTACGCGATGGTTACAGGGCAAGATTTAGTTTCATATCAGAATGAAACTAAAACGAGCATGTTAATTGGAGCGACTTATAATACGCCAAATGTTGATAAGGGGGCAAAAGTTTTAGAAGGAGAATTTTATACTAAAGAAGATGAAAATAGTCTTGCGCAAGTTGCTGTTTTAGGTCCTAAAATGAAAGAAAAGTTATTTGGGCAAGACGATGCAGTTGGTAAATTTATAAAAATAAAACGGCAGAATTTTCGTATAGTCGGAGTTTTAGAAGAAAGAGGCGCTATGATGGGGATGGATTGGGATAATATGATTTATATGCCTTTAAAGACTTTGCAGAAAAAAATAATGGGAATAGATCATGTTATCGCTTTTTTTGCGCAGGTTAATGATGCTAAACTTCTTGACGCGACGAAAGAAGATATTCAGTTTGCTTTAAGAGATAGCCATAATATTGATGATCCTGCGCGCGATGACTTTGCGGTTATGACAATGGTTGAAGCGCGTGATATGATAGAAAAAATTTTTGGAGGAATAACATTATTATTAGTTGCTTTAGCTTTTATTTCTTTAGTTGTTGGCGGGGTTGGAATTATGAACATTATGTATGTGACAGTTTCGGAAAGAACTTATGAGATAGGTCTGAGAAAAGCGATAGGAGCTAAATCGCAAGATATTTTAAAACAATTTCTTTATGAAGCGATAATTTTAACATTTTTTGGAGGAATTGCAGGGATTTTAGGAGGACTATCTATAACATTTTTAGTTTCCGTAATCGCTAACGCAAACGGTTTAGATTTGCCATTTGTTGTTTCTCAAAATTCTATTTTTATTGGAGTCGGTTTTTCAGTTTTGATGGGATTATTTTTCGGTATTTATCCTGCGAAACGCGCTTCTGAGCTTAATCCTATCGCGGCGCTTACAAAGTAGAGATATTAATTAGTATCTGTTGAAATAGTGTCTCCGTCGTCATTCTGAACCCGCTTTAGCGGTGAAGAATCCCGTGGTTAAGCAAAAAAATTCTGGGATTCTTCGCCCTCCTGGCACTCGAGCTCAGAATGACGCGACTATTTCAACAGACACTAATTATATCACTAATTTTTGTCCTATCACAGCGCAATTTGGGAGAAAGAATTTTTTACTCCTTATTGAAATATAATTGATGAAAAATTCTTGAACCAGATATGCCGTGTTAGCTGATGTATTTTTTTTGTCTTCTATTTTATTGGCACAAACTTTGCTTGTTCTAAAAGAAAATTTGATTTTTGTTTTGGATTTTGGGCAGAGGGGTCAGGGGTGAATGCCCAAAATTCAAAACTCCTTATTTTGCGGTTATTTTTTTCAATCGTCCTTTATAAATAGCGGCAATCAATGATGAATTTACCAAAACTAAATATATTGGAAAAGCCAATTCTGAAACTCCAAATGTTCTCAGTGCGAAAAAACTCGTCAATGAGTTGAATAATCCAGTCGTGTAAGCTTCGACAGATTCAGAATCTGGATGCTTCCAAGATTTAATGATAGTTGGCACTGCCGCGAATCCATCACTGGCGATTGAAAAAATAATCGCAATCAATGGCTCTTTTGTAATTCCCCAAAGTATTAATGCCAAAACTGATAAAGCTCCACAAATATAATCAAATTTTTCCAGCTTCCAATATGATTTGGAATTTACAAAAGAAGCAATAAAAACAAGAAGTGGCGCAAATCCTGACATAAAAACTGGAAGTGCCGCCCAACGAACACCATCCGAAAAAGCCGCGACCGATCCAATTAATGGCGTCACAGACCACATCAACCAAGTAGCTCTGTTAGGTTTTGTTTCCCCGCGGACAGTTGCTCGAATATAAAAAAATATACCAACCAACTGCACAACCGCTCCGATTAAAACTATATATTGAAACATATTCCTTTTTACCCCTTTATAAAATAATAAAAATCAAATTTTCGTCTCTGTTCAACGCACCAAAGCTCGGAATTACCACCAAAGACAAAAAATATTTCGCACAACGTTACTCATATCTGAAGTTTCGTCACTTCATAATAAAGGGTCTTCTCCCAAACGTGTGGGTAAAATATAGATTAAATTTCTTTTAGCATACAGGACAAAACTTTTAACCGTAAATATTCTTCATCTTGCAGACCATATGCTCTGCGCTGGAATACACGGATCTTGTTGTTAAGTC
>JAZDEU010000027.1:0-32194 GCA_043808545.1 bacterium
CTTAACAACAAGATCCGTGTATTCCAGCGCAGAGCATATGGTCTGCAAGATGAAGAATATTTACGGTTAAAAGTTTTGTCCTGTATGCTAAAAGAAATTTAATCTATATTTTACCCACACGTTTGGGAGAAGACCCTTTAATATCTTCTGACTTTGTTCCCGCTTTCTCCATTACTTTTGATAGTAATTTTATGCCGTCATAAGCTTGAGGAGAGCATACTGTAATTTCATCATTTCCAATTTTTTCTTTCATTTTATTTTTAAAATTTTCATTTAAAGGAGCGAATATTGTGGAATACATTGCGCCTTCTCCAGCATCTCCCGCTTCCGTCCATATTTTAGAATCATCCCAAGCGTCTCCACCAAACATAGGGATATTAAGCCCTAATTCTTTTGCTTGTTTAAGACCAGGTACTGATGCTTCATTAGTACCTATAAAATATAAAACTTCAGGATTTGCGGATTTTATTTTTGCAAGAGGGGTTCTTAAATCTCTGCTTGTCTGCTCATAGCCTTCTTCTGCTACGATTTCTCCGCCAAGTTTTTTAAATTCATTGTTGAAGACATTTTTTATTCCTACTCCGTAATCTGAATTTACATAAAGAATTGCCACTTTCTTTTTATTTAAATCATTCATTAAATATTTCGCGGCGAAAGCTCCTTGATATAAATCAGAAGGGTAATCTCTAAAAATATAATCCCCCGCGCTTGTTATTGCCGGAGCAGAGGAGCAATAAGAAAGGACTACAGTTTTTGACTGTTCAGCCGCGCCGATGAAAGAGGATGTTTCGCCAGAGCATAGTCCGCCTAAAATTACTGGAACCTTGTCAATGTTTATTAATTTATTTGCCGCGTTGCTGGCGGCTTTGCCTGCGCATTCGCCATCTTCGTAAATCATTTCAATTTTTCTCCCGTTTATGCCTCCTTCTGCGTTAATTTCTTCAACGGCAATTTCAGTCGCGGCTTTTGAATTTTGTCCAACGTTTGCCGCATCGCCGGTTAGAGGACCGATAAAACCGATTTTTATTGGTTCGGTTATTTTTTGCGCTTCTTTTTTTGCGGCAGATTTAGACGGCGCTTCAATGTTTTTTTGCATCGCGCATCCTGCCATCGCGAATGCGCAAATTAACATACTGGCAAAAAGCCATTTTGTAGATTTTTTCATAAGTTTTTCTTTCGATTATTTAATACGAATTATCATAAATAATAATAATAAGTATAAGATAATAGATTGTGTATATTTGCATTTTATCATTTTAAAATTTAAAATGCAAGCGAATTAATTATACCTAACCTATGGCGTTTTTTAAAATTTTATGCACTTGCAAGTAGAATACGCATGGAAGGCGTTGCCAAGAATGTAATAGAGTGGTAAGCTGGGAATAGAAATTGAGAAATTGATAGAAATAAATAGAAATTAATAGTAATTTGTTGTAATTGGGGTAATTAATTGCGCAGGATTAATGTAAGAATTTTCAATTTCCAATTTTCAATCAATTTTCAATTATTAAATTTTCAAACAGAACATTCTATAAAATATGAATTTTATAAACATAATTACAATTGCAATTTTAATCGGTTGCGTTGGAGGGCTGATTTATATATTTTTAAATAAAAAGATTTTGGAGCTGAATGAGATAATTAGAAATCAGAAAAATGATCAGGGGCTTATGATGTTAAATCAGAATTTGCAGGGGATGCAGGAGCGGATTGATAAGACGACGGAAACTATAAATCAGCGACTGGATAAGGCGGCGCAGGTTGTGGCGGGAGTTGGAAAAGAATTAGGGATGGTTCAGGAAATGGGAAGAAATATGAAAGATTTGCAAGATTTTTTGCGGTCCCCAAAATTGCGCGGGAATATCGGCGAGCAGGTGCTAAAGGACTTATTAGAACAATGTTTTTCGCGCGGACATTTTGAGATGCAATATCCATTTAAAACTGGCGAGCGCGTTGACGCGATTATAAAAACAGATAAGGGAATTATTCCGATTGACGCTAAATTCCCGATGGAAAATTTTCAAAAGGCGATGCAGGCGGAGAATGAGGAAGAGAAAAATAAATTTTTCCATGAATTTGCGAAAGATATTAGAAAGCATATTGACAGCATTTCAAAAAAATATATTTTGCCGGCGGAAGGAACGGTTGATTTTGCTGTTATGTATGTCCCTTCGGAAGCGGTTTATTATGAAATTATAAGGCATAGCGAGGATATAAATAATTACGGGTATGCAAAAAAAGTTTTTCCTGTCTCGCCGAATAGTTTTTATTATTTTTTGAAAGTTATTATGATTGGGCTGGAAGGAAAAAAAGTAGAGGAAGCGGCGAAACAAATTTTACAGACGCTTTCGGCGATTAAGCAGGATAATGATAAATTTTCCCGTCATTTAGGAACTTTGACTTCTCATATTACTCATGCGAAGGCTTCTATTGATACTGTTAATAATGAGTATGCGAAGTTATCCGGGAAAATTGACAATGCTAGACTATTGAAATAGTATTATTAGAATATAGAATAATGTTTTTTGTCATTCCGACCGAAGTGGAGGAATGACATTTTGCGACTATTTCAACAGAAACTAATTATGTATAAAGTATTAAGCAATCTATGCAAATAATAGAAATAAAAAATAAAGAACAATGGAATGATTTTATTGGCGTGCAGAAATATGCGCAGTTTTTGCAAAGCTGGGAATGGGGAAAATTTCATGAAAAAATGGGGCGGAAAGTTTGGAGATTAGTCGTTGTGGATTACACTAATCAACGCGAATGTGAAAGCGAATCGGCGCGAAATAAAGCCATGATAGATCGCATACCTACAGCTGGCGGAGATGTGATAAATGATGCAGAAATTTTAATGGCGGCGCAGATTATAAAATACGATTTGCCGTTTGGGCAAAGTTATTTATATTGTCCAAGAGGAGCAATAGTAAGTCAAAAGTCAAAAGTCAAAAGTCAAAAGTTATGGAATATTTTTTTAAAAAAGATAAAAGAACTGGCGAAGCAAGAGAAAAGTATATTTTTTAGATTTGAGCCAACGATAAGTCAAAAGTCAAAAGCATATCCCGAGTTTGTCAAACGGGTCAAAAAGCTTGCCCTGAGCGCGCCGAAGGGTCAAAAGTTATGGAATATTTTTTTTAAAAAAGAAGAGAATTTATTTGTTGATGAAAATATAATAATTAAACATTTGCATAAAGTAAGATATGTTCAGCCAGAAAATGAATGGGCGCTGGATATGAGAAAAACTGAAGAAGAAATATTGAAAGAGATGCAACAAAAAACAAGGTATAATATTCGGCTGGCGGAGAAGAAGGGGGCGCAAATTAGGATGGCGAATAAGGGAGATGATTTTAATAAGTTTTGGAATTTAATTTCAGATACTTATAATAGGAAAGAAATTAAAACTCATTCAAAAGAATATTACAGGGGTATTTTGGAGACTGGAGATGTTGTAAAATTATGGCTGGCGGAGTATCAAGGGAAAGCAGTCGCGGCAAATATTATAAGTTATTTTGGAGATACGGCGACATATATGCATGGCGGCGCGGATTATGAATACAGAAATATTATGCCGCCGTACTTGCTGCAGTGGGAAGCGATAAAAGATGCGAAAAGCAATGGATTTAGTTATTATAATTTTGGCGGTTGTTCTGAAACGAATAGCTATTGGCAGGGGATAACGCGGTTTAAAAAGGGATTTGGAGGGTTTGAGATAAATTACAGCGGGACTTATGAAATTGGATTTAAGCGGTTTTTATATAATTTATATAGTTTACTTAAGGGTTTGAGGCGGTAATTCTTGACAAATAGCTGTTTTATGGTAAACTAAACATAAATTTACTAACCGCTATATTCCCTAATTAAACCTTATAATTTAATGCAAGGTTTACTTTGTCCAAATGGATTTTACCCCATGGAATAATAGCAAAAAATTAAAATTTATGTTTTACGAGCTTTTGTACATCGTCCCTAATAATTACAGCGACGATGAGGTAGAAGGGATCAGTAAAAAAATCAGCAGTTTAGGTGAAAAAGAGGGATTTAAAATTATAAAAGAAGAAAATTTAGGCAAAAAAAAATTAGCTTACGAAATAAAAAAGGTCTATTATGGCTATTATTTAGTTGTTCAATTCACGATTGAAGAAAAAGATAATTTATTAAAATTCAGCAAAAAGTTAGCTATTATGCAGGAAGTTTTAAGGCATCAGATAGTCAAATATAAAAAATTTCCTGAAAAAATTTCAGCTTCGCAGATTAAAACTTCTTTAGACAGGGGCAATAGAAGCGATAAAAAATTTGTCGCGGCGCATGAAGATAAATATGAAGAGAGAAAAGAAGAAATTGCGCCAAGAGAGGTAAAAGATCAAAAGTCAGAGGAAATACAAAAAGAAGATAAGAAGATAGATATGCAAGAGCTGGATAAAAAGATAGATGAGCTTTTAGAGAATGTTGATGCTTAGTGAAAAAACGGATTAACACGGATGAGAAACTGATTTACACGGAACACGGAGAAATAGGAAAGTTTGTCAGCTTAATTTATAATTTTTTATTTAAGTAATATTGTTTAATATTTTATACGATGTTAGACAAAAAATCTTAAATTAAATTCTCCTTATGGACCTAAATAAAGCTATGATAATCGGTCGTTTAACGCGCGATCCTGAGATAAAAACTACTCCTTCCGGGCAAACGGTCGCCACATTTTCCGTAGCAACAAGTTTAAAATGGAAAGACGCTAATGGAGTTATGCAAGAAAGATCTGAATTTCATAATATCGTAGCATGGAGGAAATTGGCTGAAATTTGCGGGCAGTATTTAGTAAAAGGAAAGAAAATATATCTTGAGGGAAGGCTTCAGACAAGAGATTGGACAGGGCAAGATGGAGTTAAAAGATATAGAACGGAAATTATAGCTGGTGATATGATTATGCTTGACGGGGCGAAACCCGGCGGGCAGGCAAATTATCAAAATAATCCTGTAAATAGCAATGCTAGCCCAAATAATACAGAACCACAAGTTGATAATTCCGCTAATAACCAAGTTTCAGAAGAAGAAATTCAAGTTGAAGATATCCCATTTTAAAAAATTAACTAAACTTTAAATTATATGATGAATAACATGAACATGCAAAGAAATAAGAAAAAAGATTCAATAAAAAAAGAAAAATTTTGTTTTTTCTGTCTTAATAATTTTAAAGACATAGATTATAAAGAGACGCAATTTTTAAAAAAATTTGTCACTCCTTACGGTAAAATCGCTCCCAGAAGAAGAATAGGAACTTGCGCGATGCATCACAGGCAGTTAACAACCGCGATAAAGCGCGCTAGAATAATGGCGCTTATGTCGTTTGTCAGGTAGTAAATTTTTTCATATAAAAAAATATCGCGAAATTTTGCGGTATTTTTTATTTTTGCGTAACATACATACTCCCGCCAAAATTTTTCACCATCCCCTTCATCTCCATCATCATCAACAAACTGTTCAGCGCGGAGGCTTCCATATTTACAGCTCGGCAGATTGCGTCAATGTGCATAGGATCAGATGATAAAACTGCCAAAATTTTTTCTTCATCCGGATTTTCAGGAATAATTTTTTTATTTTCAGCAAACACCGCAACTTTTTTAAATTCCAATATTTCCATTATATCGCCAGCTGATGTAACTAAATGCGCGCCTTTTTTTATAAGATCATTCGCGCCAAAAGAATTCATCTGAAAAATATTTCCAGGAACCGCAAAAACTTCCCTATTCTGATCAAGCGCAGTTTTCGCCGTAATCAACGCGCCAGACCGCTCTGCCGCTTCTATCACAATTATACCCAAAGACAGACCTGAAATGATCCTGTTCCGTTGCGGAAAATTAAAATTTAAAGGCGGCGCGCCGACAGAATGCTCGGAAATTACCGCGCCGCCAGTCTTTATAATTTTTTCAGCCAGATCTCTATTATGCGGCGGATAAAAATTTTTTTTATCAAGCCCGCCGCCTAAAACCGCAACCGTCTTGCCGCCGACTTCTACTGTCGCTTGATGCGCGAAAGTATCAACGCCCAGCGCCAACCCGCTTACGATTACCACTCCGTTTTTCGCCAATTCCTTCACAATAAACGGCGTCGTCTGCTGAGCGTACAGCGATATTTTCCGCGAACCCACGACCCCGACCGACGGCTCTCCCAATACTTCAATGTTTCCCTTATAAAAAATAACCGCCGGCGCGTCATAAATTTCTTTTAGCAGTACTGGATATCTTTTATCCTTTATAGTAATCGCGCTAATTTCTTCCTTTGCCATTTCCTCATACGCTCGGCATGGATTTATTTTTTTTCTTTTTTCCATCAAATCAGCAACGACATTTTCTTCTATCCCCGCCATTTTCAATTCTTGCGCGTCCGCCTCCCACGCCGCGCGCATATCCGAAAAATGCGCGGCAAGTTTTTTAAATCTCACCGCCCCGATAATTCCGGTTTTAGAAAACGCAACCCAATATTTTAGATCGGACATAGAATTATTTTTTGCTTATCGCATTATGCCATCCTTCCAAAGTTTTCCAATGAACCTCAAAAATACTTTTTAAGGTATTAAAAATTTTAGGACTTTCTATGATTATGCCTATTATTTCCTCGTTTGATATAAAAGCCGAATATTTTCCGCCGAAAAGTTTAACTTGCATTTCAAATTTAAAATCTTTAGAATGTTCAATTCTTATTTTTCTTAAAAATTTTTCATCAACTTCCTGATGTTTTTTGCCTATGGCAATATCGGAATAAATTATCCTTGTCCAAATTTTATTTTCTAATCTTTTAGGTATATATATTTCGTCCCAAAATTTTTCTCCATATTGCGCGTAAGCTTTCCCCGATTCCCACGCCGCAGCTTCTTGCCCTGGAAAATTTAATGTTTCAAGATAAAGTTCTTTTATCTCATCCATCCCTTCATAATACTTTATTAACGGTTTTTTATCAATTAAATTAGTTATGGCAAGCATGTTTGGAAGTATTTTTGCCATTAGACCAGCTCTTGCTTGCACTTTTTCGTTTAACTTTTTAGGGGTTTCCGCCCAATAAACCATCCCCGTTTTCTTTTTATAAGAAGCCATCAATCCTTTATTTTTTAATTCATCAACTATTCTATATATGGTCGCCCTTTTCACCCCTGATTTTTTAGCAATTCTTTGAATTGTAGTTTCACCCAATTCTAAAGTAGCCAAATAAATTTTAGCTTCTTTTTCAGTTAATCCGATTTCTTGTAAATCATCCTCAAACATAGTTTTATTTTATCCTATGTTGTCCATTTTGTCAACAACCAAAATGCTCATAAATAAGCTGTAATTAAGCTATTATTCTCCAATAATATATATGGTCGGTTTATAAAATGGGCAAATTATTATAAATTAACATATTCCGCACATTTACAAATTAATACTTACTAAAATAACAAGGAGGAGAAAATGAAAATTTTAACGGATGAGCATATTTTATCCGCGGTAAAAGATTTAAAGGCGCAAGGTATTTTTACTTGCGGATATGTTATGCTTGGTTATCCCGGAGAAACAGATGCAGATATTGCGGTCACTTATTATTTTCTTAAAAACATTGAGCTGAATCGCATTAATTGCTCAATAACGCACATTAACGCTTTTTCCCCTTTGTACAGGCAGATGCTTTCGCAAGGTTTAATCAAGGGGGTTGAAGAATGGGAGAATGAAAACCGAAGCAGAGTATATCTTCACAGCAGAGAACGGCTTGCCGTGCTCTTGGCGATAAGAGAAATATTTTTAAAAAAATTCTGTAAAATCGGAAGAGCTTATGAACATTTTACCGCCCTTGAATACGATGAGGACTGGGAATTTAGTGAAGAGGAAATCGCGGAGGCGCGGATAGAAGCGAGGGAAATTTTAAAAAAAGGATAAAAAAAACGACCACCATAAAAAGAAGAGGGGTAATATTCGCCCGAGCATAAGAAAAAATTCTTATGCTCTTTTACTTTAAAAACAATTTTGATTTTTATATCTGCGCTACCCAAAGATTAAATTTTTCAATCTGCTTTTAATTCTTGAAGCGTTAACCAATTGAATAAATTGCTCTATGGACATCGCATTATGACTCCGCGCTCCATAAACTGCAAAACTTCGCCTGTCTGCGCAGGCAGGCTATTCATCAATTTTTATTAGTTTCTTAGCGCGTTTTCATAATGTGATGTCCATATGTATTCGGCGATTTTGATTTGGAACGCATCTCAGCGCAGAGAATTGGCTGAAATTTTTGGCAACGAGCATACAAATGTCGCGCCCGATTTTGACGAGTTAATAAAAAAAGCATGGATAAGTTTGAAGCCTTAGAATAATATTTAAAAACGAAAACTTTATCTTGACAATAAAATAACCATCGTATATACTATAGTTATATGAAAACTATTATAAATGTTAAAGCGGATCAAGAAATAAAAATAAAAGCTAAAAAAATAGCTGAAGATTTGGGCTTGTCTTTAAGCGCGGTAATTAACGCATATCTTAAACAGTTTGTTCGGAATAAAAGCGTCTATTTTAGCGTTGCTTCTAATATGTCTTATGAGCTGGAAGAGCTTTTAGGTAAGATTGAAAAAGATATTAACCAGAATAAAAACATATCTCCTAAATTGTCAAATATTAAGGATTTAAAGAAGTATTTGTCTTCTGTATGATTATTCGTTTCCATAAAAATTTTGAAAAGCAATATAAAAAATTCAGCTCTAAGAAAAAGAATCAAATTCAAAAAAAGTTAGAGCTTTTTTTAAATAATCCATTTAATCCCATTTTAAATAATCATCCGCTTAAGGGGAAATTTTTAGATTATCGCAGTATAAATATTACAGGTGATTTGAGAGCTGTTTATAAATATAGCAATGGCTCAGAAGAAGAATGCATCTTTGCCACTATAGGTAGCCATAGCGAATTATACTCATGAATTTTTAGTAAATAAAACACAGGAATATTTAATTCCTGTGTTTTATTTTATTACGCCCACCGAGCTTCAATTTTTAACAGCCGATTATATTTCGCGGTTCGCTCTCCTCGGGATGGCGCGCCGGCTTTTATATATTGACATCCTAAGCCTACGGCAAGATCAGCGACATAAGTATCTTCTGTTTCACCAGATCGGTGCGATACGAATGGAATAAAATTATTTTCTTGAGCGTATTTTATCGTTTTTATTGTTTCTGTAACTGTTCCGATTTGGTTTAGTTTTATTATAACAGAATTTACCGCGTTTAATTTTACCGCTTTTTTAACTTTTTTATAATTTGTTACTAACAGGTCATCTCCGACAATGATTATATTTTTACCAAATTTGTCAGTCATCATTTTAAACCCTTTCCAGTCATCTTCAGAAAATCCGTCTTCAATAGAATTGATCGGATATTTATTTATTAATTCGCCATACCATTCAACGAGTTCATCCCGCGATAAATTTTTTCTTTCTCCCGAGCTGTTTTTTATATTATATTTTCCATTTTCATAAAAACTGGACGCCGCTGAATCAATTCCAATTTTAATTTGTTCAGTCGTATATCCAGCTTTTTTAATAGCTTCAATTATTACTTCAAATGCGTCTTCATTCGTTTTTAAATGCGGGGCAAATCCTCCCTCATCTCCGACTCCGATAGATTCGTTTTTTTCAGATAAAATATTTTTTAATGTATGATATATTTCAGCCCCGGCGCGCAACTGTTCAGCGAAAGTTTTTATACCAATCGGCCGTATCATAAATTCTTGGATATCTAAACCTGAATCCGCATGCTTGCCGCCATTTATTATATTAAAAGATGGAATGGGAATAATGAAGTTGTTATTTCCAGCTAACGCGCCAAAATATTCATATAATTCCAGACATTTCTTTTTCGCCATTGCTTTCGCGAATGCGAGAGATACTCCGAGAATTGCGTTTGCTCCGAGATTGGATTTATTTTTTGTACCGTCAAGCTGGATTAGCAAGGTGTCAAGTTTTTTTTGCGAGCTGATATTTGCGCCGATAATTTTTTCAGCGATTTTTTTATTAACATTTTCCACGGCGCGTAAAACGCCTTTTCCGTTATAGCGCGCGCTGTCGTTGTCGCGAAGTTCAACCGCTTCATGTATCCCAGTGGAAGCTCCGCTTGGAACAGATGCTGAAACGATAATTTTATTGCTTGTTAATTCAACTTCAATAGTCGGATTTCCCCGCGAGTCTAAAATTTCATAAGCTTTTAATTTGTCTATTTTCATATAGTTTTGGCGTAAGAAGATTTTCTGAGTCCATCTTCTATATCATTTATAAATTCATCAGAATAAAGATTTGTTTTTTTTAAATCATTTATCACTTCATTTATGGGATCTTTTATCGCCAATGTATAAAATTGCGAAACAAATTTTTTATATGCATCCGCTTGTTTTTTCAACTGCGCGTATCTTACTTTAGAAATAGTTATTTTATCCATATAATTCATTATAGCTCATATAGAGAAAGGATGTCAACTTTTTTCATTTTTGCGCAATAAAAAAGGGACAAAATTTTTGTTTGTCCCTTTTAATTTTTCTTTGCAAAAAATTATTGGTTTAGGTACATTCCCATTTCCACTCCACTCTTTTTGTAGAATGAATTATTGGACACAGATTAACCCAAATTCCCTACCCGCTTAATATTCGTACTATCTCTGAAAGATCTTGCAGATTTTTGCGAGTAATAACAATGTTCGCGCCTAATAATTTTATACCCGCTTTTTTAAATCGTTTTAGCATTTCAAAGCCGGCTCGCGATTTTTTATCCGCATCCGCATCAACCGCTTTCAAAGAATCAATGCCATCCACACTCGCAAAATATCCCTGCATATTAGACGCAACAAGCACTTCAAAAATTCCATCGCTAAAAAGAGAATTTGAAAGAACAGCATACTTTAGAGAAGTTTCCTCATTTAAAAATCGTAGCAATTCCTGTAATTCGTGAACCGTAGTCGGTTCCCTCGGCTATGCTCGGGACAGGCTATGGTTTCCGCTTACGGACGAAGTCAGTATTGTCATTCCGACCGAGTGAAAAAATATTTACGAAGCCCTACGACTTCGCTCAGGGTAAACTCCGCGGAGTAAATATTTTCAGCTTCGGTCGGAATGACAAAAGCCAAGTTTTTGACAGCCATGAAAACAGCAACAAGGACGAAGTCCGCGGATTTAATTCCACCGACGAAGTCGGTGGTAGTTTAATTTTAAATTTAAAATTTCCAATCAATTTTTATTTATTTAATTTCCAATTTTTTAAAAATCAAAGCATTAAAAATTGAATAAAAATTAAGAATTAAAAATTAGAAATTAATAATCTAGTTTTTAAGGAATACATTCGGCATTTAATTGCATTATGCGCTGAAGGCTTAATTTATGAAGTTTGATTTAGCTCAAAGTATTCTACGAACTTATTGCGACTTTTAAAATATTGGCTAAAATAGCGTATCCGATATTTAGCAGTTTGGCTAATTACAGCCAATATTAAATCAAGTCGCAATGACTTCTACATCAAGTTAAAGAAAATTACAACTGTTGCGTCGAGGAATTATCTCAGACGCGCGTTTTTAATTGGTCTGAAATTTCTGTTTTGGCGGATAAATATGTGAAAAATGGCATGAAAATTTTAGACATTGGATGCGGAAATGGGAGGCTTTTGCAGGCGCTGGAAAATCGCGGAATAGAATATGTCGGAGTGGACAATAGTAGGAATCTAATTAGTATCTGTTGAAATAGTGTCTCCAGCGTCATTCTGAACCACGCTTGCGGGGTGAAGAATCCCGTGGCTAAGCAAAAAAACACTGGGATTCTTCGCCCTCCTGGCGCTCGGGTTCAGAATGACGCGACTATTTCAACAGAAACTAATTAAAGAGGCGGAAAAGAAATTAGAAATTGGAAATTGGGGGCAAGGGAAAATAGAAAATCATTTAAAGATTCTGGATTTGAAATTATTGAGATGCTTTATACATCTGGCGAACAAAAAGCAGGGTGGAGAGACGGGAAAAATTTAATTTGCGTTGGCGTGAAAATAAAAAAAGCCTGCCGGACGAACACATTTTTGTATTTATCTGGCAGGCTAAATTGGCGTCATCTCATAAATTTTTAATTTTGTAAAGTCTTGACATTTTTTTTCATTTCTACTATAATAGAAATGAGGGGTAATTTTTATCATGAATTTAGAAACAATATCTAAAAAATTTATTATAAATGCTCCCGCGCTATAATTCGGATAAATTCGTTTTCGAGGCATTCGGATATTAATTTGTAGATTCGGATTATGTATGTTAAAAAAAGAAATAATCTGGCGGCATATTTTATATGAAGCCATAGAAAAAAATATATTTTTATTCCAACAGAAAGAGCTCGCGGAAAAATTTAATTTTTCGCTCTCAACTGTTTTTAACGCGCTAAAAATTCCGCGCGAAATTAAAGCTGTTGAAATATCAGGCAGAGGATTTAAACTGAAAAATACGGAAAAATTGCTGTACTTATGGGGAACGCAAAGGAAGCTTGAAAAAGATATAATTTACAAAACTTTTGTAAACGAGCCAATAGAAAAAATAGAAGGTATGATGCCCGACGATATAATATGGGGCGGATTCAGCGCTTATAAGTATAAATTTGGCGCTGTTCCGTCCGATTATGGCAAAATTTATGTTTACAGCGAGAATAAAGAAAAAATAGAAAAAAGATTTCCTTTATTAAAAGGGGTTGCTAATTTATTTATTATAAAATCAGATGCTTATTTGAAAGAATATGGAACGATTGCGCCGATTGCGCAGATCTTTGTTGACATCTGGAATACTTCTGACTGGTATGGAAAAGAATTTTTGGATAAGTTAAAAGAAAAAATGTTAATAATCTGAAAAATTCGTATTCGGATGTTAGGAGCATTCGGATAGTAATTTGTAGGTTCGGATTATATCTGCGTTATGCAATTTTGGCGCGACAATATAACAGAAAAAAGTTTTCAGGCGCTTTTAGAAATGAAAAATAAAATCAATTTCATTCTTATCGGCGGATGGGCTGTTTATTTTTGGACTAAAAAAATGAAATCAAAAGATATTGATATAATTTTAGATTACGGCGAGCTTGGAAAATTAAAAGGAAAATACGAAATAAAAAAAAAATGAGCGGCTTAAAAAATACGAGATAAATATGGGAGAATTTGATATAGATATTTATTTGCCGCATTATTCAAAAATCGGTTTTCCATTGGAAGAATTAAAAAATCATATCCGCATAGTTGACGGGTTTAAAGTTCCTCGCGCTGAAATTCTCTTAGCTTTAAAATTATTCGCTTACCACGACCGTAAAAAATCAGTAAAGGGCGATAAAGATAAAATTGACATAATAAGCATATTAGATGCTATCGCGATTGATTGGAAATTTTTAAAAATAACAAATAAAAAAGATAAGTCTGTTCCATTTATTGAAGAAATAAAAGAAATATTATCATCTATAAATAAAATTGAAGAATTATCTCTTACCGAGCATAAATATTCTAAGCTAAAACGAAAAATTATAAATGAAATTGAAATGGGTTGACCTGGTAAAAAATACTATAAAAAATTATTTTTTCAATATCTCTATAGAATTTTTTAAATAATTTTTTTGATTTCGGACCGCAATGCTTTCTATAATTCCAATAGAAATCATAGAAGTGATTAGAAAGCTTCCGCCATAACTCATAAATGGGAGAGGAATCCCAGTAGCTGGCAACAACCCAGCGCTAACTCCGATGTTGATAAAGAAATGTATAAAAAGTAAGATTGCGAGACCTAAACTTAGGAAAGACGCAAATTCATTATTAGATTCTTTTGCGATTTTAGAAATTCTATATAATAGAATAGCCCATCCGATAAAAATTAAAATAATTACCGCGAATCCTAACTCTTCCGCTATTACTGAAAAGATAAAATCAGTTTTTGTTTCAGGCAAAAATTTTAGCTGGGTTTGCGTTCCAGCGCCCAACCCTTTGCCGGCTAACTGCCCTGAACCGATTGCGATTATTGATTGCGTTATATTGTATCCTCTGCCTAATGGATCGCTTTTGGGATTTAAAAATGTGTAAATTCTCGCTTTTTGGTAATCTTTCAAGAACGAAAATGAACCAATGGCAATAATTATAAATAACGCGCATAAAATAAAAAAATCCGTTTTTTTAATTCCAAATAATAATAACATTCCAACCCATATTAAAAATAATACGGCGGCGGAACCTAAATCAGGTTGTAAAAGAGTAGGGATTATTGCGAGGGACGCGATAATAGCGCTTATTATAATATGGGAGAATTTTTTTATTTCATAAATTTTACTGCTAAAATATTTCGCCAAAGCCACTATTAAAAATAGTTTGGCGAGTTCAACAGGCTGAAATCCAAACCCAAAAAGCACAAACCATCCTTTCATTCCTCGTATAGTTTTACCTGCTAAAAGCACTGCGATTAATGGAATAATCATTAATGCGTAAGCGATATATCCGTAGGTTTTTAATGTTTTATAGTTCAGAAAACTTACGATGAATAATATGCATATTCCTGCGCACGCGAAAAGTATTTGTTTTTTAAAGCTAGAGAGGTTTGGTTCATTGCTTCCGAGAGATAGTCCGTAAAGCGTCATAATCCCGAGGCAAATAAAAAAAATAACGGCTATAAGCGTTATCCAGTCAAATTTTCTTAAAAAATTTAAGGATTTTTTTAGAAACATTTTGGTAAATTTTTATTATTTAAAATACGCTTTTAAAAAATTTTTAACAGCGTCTTTGTTTTTCTGGTTTAATAATAACTCAAAATTCAAAACTCAAAGTTCAAATCTACAACTTAAAACTAAAAAAATTTTCTCAATTTGATTATCTGATTAGTTTTAAGTTTTGAGATGTGGTTTTGAGTTTTTACATTTGAGCTTTGAGTTAAATTATTAAAAGATAAAAAATAGTTTAGCAATTTAATAATTTAGAATACTATTTTTTAAGAAGTTAGCCCTTTTTGCATCCCTTCAAATTCCATATAAGAATCTTTGTTAAACACATCTATTTCAGGAAGTATTGATATTTTTACATTAGGAGAAAGGTATGAATACCAGTTTATTTCTAATGGTTTTATTTCTCCTGATTTAAAACTGCCCGCGCTGATTTTATCTATTCCGATTATTTGGCTGTCTTGGTATAAAAGGATGGTTAAATCAACATCCCAATAATTATAATTAGTTTCGTTTTTTAAGTCAAATTTTATTTTATAAAGATCTTCGGCAGACTCTATTTTTTCCATCTCAAGATTTTCAAAAGGGAAATTTATTCTTTCAGCTATAAATAATACAGGGTCTATTATTTCCTTCGGAGAGATTTTTTTAAATTTTATATCGTCTAATATTATTTCTGATTTCTGAATTTCTCCTGCCTGCCCTGCTGAAAAAAAGGCGAGAACTTTTTTCTCTTTCGGCAAAATAAATCCAGATTGCATTTCTTGAGTTTTTTCTCCTGCGGCAAAATGGCAATTAAAATCTATTCTGAAATCTTCGTTTGGATTATATATTTCCGCGATTAAATCATAAGCATTTCCTTCATCTTTTTTTCCGCTCGGGATTATCTGGACAGAACCTATTTGCAAATCTTTTCCTTTTATTACGGCGTTTATATTTTCATAATTCAAATTATCATCGTAAAATTCGTTAAGCATTTTTTCATAATCACTAGCTTCTGTTGAATAGTAATTTGTTATTTTGTAAGCGAAAGAGAGGACTAAAAATAAATCAAACATTATAAATAAAGAATATCCAAGCCGTTTTAAAAATATTTTATGCGTAAGAAACCAATATCCTCTTTCAAGGTCTTTGTCGGATAATTCGCTTGTTGGAAGTTTATAGTCGGGCATAGGGATTAGTGAAGCGGTCGCAACGCTAGCAAGCGGTGCGACCGCGAATGTGTGAGATTGAAATGACGCGTTCGCACCGCCTGCACTCCGCTTTGCTCCGTTTCGGTGTTGCGACCGCTTAAAGTTTGTAAAGTTTAAAAATCTTATATTTTTATTATACGATATGCGGGGGTAAAAAACAAGGGAGAAACAAGGGAGAAATGGGGTCATACGCAATAATGCCATAGCGAGCCTTAAAATATAGTTGAAAAAAGTCGTATAGTTCCCCCCTAACCTTGTCTTTCACGCAATACTTATTTTAGCGGTTTAACTTTCTCGTATGATTGCGCTTTCTTGAGCGCAAGAGGGGGGCAAGGGGGGTGTTAAGCCTTTATTTTATGCGTCAATTACTCGTTTAACACCCCCCTGTCCCCCCTCGCTTACTAAAAATATTCAACAAAATCCATACTTAATGCTAAAGATAAAGTATGGGATAATGGACGCGGCAAGGGGGGAACTATTCACCGTTTTATTATTGGTTAAATTGCGTATGACCTGAGAAATGCGCGTGCGAGTGAAATAAAAAAAAGCGCGCGGTGTGATCAATTTTTGATCTCTTGCGCGCGTGTTTGCGTGTAGTGTTTGTTAGGGGGGGGGGGCAGTCTCAAAGTGCGGAGGTAATTTTTAATTCAGTGATTTTCAATCTGCCGTCCCAATTTATGACAATATTATCAATGAGTTGATAACTTTGCGGGTGGAACTGTCCGCAAAAAATGGTGGCGGGATGCATTTCTTGACCACTCAAGACCTCCTTTTTTATTTCTTCACGATCTTTATAAAGAAAGGCGTTAAAACATGTTCCAAAAATTCCATATTCAATGTATTCCATTACCCTATCCAGATCTGACAATTTAATCTTATCTAGATTTCCAGTTATTTGTATGTCTAGGGTAATTTTAAATTTGCCAGATATAAGTTTTTGGTAATCATTCTTGTTCAGAGTGGTCATTAATTCCAAGGTTTCAGATTTTGGGATCGCATAGATTTTTTTGAAGGAAAATGGTGGGACAAATGTAGTGCCTATATCAAGTACTCTGATCGTACCGTCGCGATAAACGACAGCCTTATAAATATTAGGCTTGACATCAATAATGTTAGGAATAAAAAGCATAAATAATGCAGATATTACCCATAAAATAAAAGGTGGTTTTTTTTAGTAACCATTGAAGGCATTATTACAATAAATACGCCTTCAATTATGATTACAAAGTTTAAATAAAAATCGCCGCATATCACACCAACATAAATACTATAAAACGCTGCTGATAAAAATAATAAAACTTCAAAAAAAGGTAAAAATTTTTGTGCCACAGTATTTTTTTTAGTATCCATTGTTTTTCCCTTTCATTTATCTTAGGTTTTTAAAAGAGCAAAGGCAAACCAATTTTTTGCCATTAGCAATTGTTTAGGATAGCAGGAAAAAATGATTTTGTCAAGATGACAATGGAGGAAGGGTGTGATATAATAAGAATATAAAAAATATTATGATAAATGTTGAAAAAATAATAGAACACTGGCTTGAAACCGCTGAACACAATTTAGGGACAGCGGAATTTTTATTGCAAGGGAAGAGATATCCAGAATGTTTATTTTTTTGCCATTTAGCTCTTGAAAAAGTTTTAAAAGCATTAGTTGTCCAAGAAAGGAAAGAACATGCCCCGTATATCCATAATTTAGTTGCTTTAGCAAAATTAGCAAAGATCAAATTGTCTCCGAAGCAAGTTGATGAGCTAACTACTATAACGGAGTTTAATATAGCGGGAAGATATAACGAGGTGAAATATAATTTTTACAAAAAAAGCACAAAAGCATACACAGAAAAATATTTTAAAATAACAAAAGAAACATATTTATGGCTAAAGAAATTCTTACAAAAAAAGTAAAAAATGCGGTTGAAGAATATATCAATATTTTGAAAAAAGACAAATTGCCAATTAATAAGATAATCGTTTTTGGGTCACAAGTAAAAAAGACGGCGCGGAAGGATAGTGATATTGATGTTTGTGTTATATCTTCAAAATTCAAGGATAATTTTAAGGCGTTGCATTATTTGTTAATGAAATCGTATGAAGTTGACGGCACAATAGAGCCGCATCCTTATCATCCCAAAGATTTTATTGAGGATGATCCTTTAGTTTGGGAGATAAAACGAACTGGCGTTGTGTTTTAAAAGTAATAAGTTAAAAAATAAATACAATAAAGCAGATTGTTTTTTTAGTTTTAAAAAAATATGGTTAACGAAAAAGAAAAAAATAAAAGCGCTTATGGCGCGGAACAGATTACAGTGCTTGAGGGACTGGAAGCGGTAAGAAAGCGGCCGGGAATGTATATTGGAAATACTGGCGAGCTGGGATTGCATCACCTCGTCTGGGAAATTGTTGACAATGCGATTGATGAGGCGATGGCGGGATATTGCGACGATGTTAAAGTTATTCTTCATAAAGACGGAAGTGTTTCTGTTGACGATAACGGGCGCGGAATTCCAGTTGATAAACATTCAAAAACAAAAGTTTCCGCCCTAGAAACCGTTATGACAGTTCTGCACGCCGGCGGAAAATTCGGCGATGGCGGTTATAAAGTTTCAAGCGGTTTGCATGGAGTCGGCGCATCCGTGGTAAATGCTTTATCAGAATGGGTAAAAGCGGAAGTGCATAGAGATGGAAGCGCGTATTTGCAAGAATATAAAAGAGGGGTTCCAAAAGGAAGTGTTAAGAAAATAGGAACAAGCAAAAGAACTGGAACGATAATTACTTTTAAGCCCGATCCTCAAATGTTTTCTGTTTTAGAATTTAATTTAAAAACTATTTTAGATCATTTACGCCAGCAAGCGTATTTAACTAAGGGTTTGAGAATTAGAATTTCTGATGAACGGGGAAAAATACACACCCCTAACCCCTCTCAAGAGGAGAAATATTCTGATGCGGATGGCGAGGAGATGGAATGTGATGAGAAAGAAAAATTAGACGGAAAAGAAGAAAAGGTTGGAGCTTCTGTTGTCCCAATAAAGTTTTATCAATTTTATTTTGAAGGCGGAATCGCTTCTTATGTGAGGCATATCGGACACAACCGCGAGCCTAAACATGAAAATATTTTTTATGTGGAAAAAGAGCAAGAGAATGTAAAAGTGGAAGTCGCTCTGCAATATATTGATGAATATACAGAAACAGTTTTTGCGTTTACGAATAATCTTCTTAATACAGAAGGCGGAACGCATTTAGCCGGGTTTAGAACTGCTTTAACGAGAACGGTGAATAATTACGCGAGGACGCAGGGATTTTTAAAAGAAAAAGATCAGAATTTAACTGGAGAAGATATGAAAGAAGGGCTTACCGCCATAATAAGCGTTAAGGTTCAGGATCCGCAATTTGAAGGCCAGACTAAAGTGAAACTCGGAAATCCTGAACTTAAATCCATAGTGGACGGTGTTTTCTCGGAAGCGCTCACAATATTTTTAGAAGAGCATCCAAGAGACGCGGAAGGAATTATTGGAAAATGCATATTAGCGGCTAAAGCGAGGCTTGCGGCGCGCGCGGCAAGGGACACGGTTTTAAGGAAGGGAATTTTAGAAGGATTAGCTTTGCCTGGAAAATTAGCTGATTGCACATCAAGAAAACCGGAAGAAAGCGAGATTTATATTGTAGAGGGAGATTCTGCAGGAGGCAGCGCGAAGCAAGGAAGGAACAGGCATTTCCAAGCCATTCTTCCGCTTCGCGGAAAAATTTTAAATGTTGAGCGCGCGCGTCTTGATAAGATGCTTGCTAATAATGAAATTAAAACTTTAATTATAGCGCTTGGAACTAATATTGGAGAGATGTTTGATATAACGAAACTGCGTTATCACAGAGTTATTATTATGACTGATGCTGATGTTGACGGAGCGCATATTAGAACTCTTCTTTTAACATTGTTTTACCGCCATTTTAGGGAGCTGATTGAGAAAGGGCATATTTATATCGCAAAGCCTCCTTTATATAAAGTTGCTTTTGGGAAAAAATTCAAATATGTTTATAGCGAAGAAGAACTTGAAAAAGCAAAAGTTGAGATGGGGGGAGGGAAATTAGAAATTAGAAATTTGAAATTGGGGAAAGGGGAAGAGGGGAAAGAAGGGGAAGAGGGTATAGAGGCGGAAGAGGTAAGAGAGGGTGGGGAGGGTGGAGAATTGGAAGGAGAGAAAGAAGGAGTTATTAAGGGTTTTAATGTCCAAAGATATAAAGGTTTGGGAGAAATGAATCCAGAACAATTATGGACTACGACAATGGATCCTGAAAATAGAATTCTAAAAAAGGTTAATATTGACGACGCGGAAGAAGCGGATAGGATTTTTGATGTTTTAATGGGCGCTGATGTCGCGCCGCGCAAAGCTTTTATTCAGACGCATGCTAAGAATGTTAAGAATTTGGATGTGTGAGCGTGAATCATGAATCATGAATCATGAATATTATGTAATTATAGAAGAATTCAATAAAAATTAGATAAAAAATCCCTTTGATAGAGGGATTTTTTAGTATTTGCAGTCACTAGTGTCCGATAAAAATTTTCAGAAAATACCAAAAAACCTCTAAATTAAGTTATAATAAAGATACTTTTAAAATCTTTAACTTAAACTTAGAGGCTTATGAATTATTCTAACACAATTTTTAACCAATTGCTAAATTTTTTACCGAAAAACAAATTTAATCAGTTTGTCGGACAGCATAATTGGACTTAAGTGCAAGCATTTGACATTTTTAATCAAATATGATAATGTCCGCTATTACTTGCAGGTGTTTCAGTTAGGCTGTTTTTAGGCGGAAAATCTGTTAAATTTATTTTTTGTTTTGATATTGCGGAGTTCAAAAATATTAAGGAGGTGTAAAAAAATAAAGTTTCATAATTTCGCTCAGATTTATGCTAGATTTGCTTTTAAAAAATTTAAGGAATAGCGAGCTATTTTGAGAATTTTTTGGAAGTAAAGATGGTATAAATATGAGATGAAATTGGGGAGGTTATTTTTTTACACCTCCTAAGTCCGCAGTATCAAGGCAAAAAAGCTTTGAAAACGATCTTTACAAATGAAGATTTAATCAAAAAAAGGAGAAAAAAATGTTAGATAAATTTGAAGTGGCAAGCGGTTCGGTAAGAGGGAGGGATCATAGGGAAACAGACAAAAATAATCAGGACGGATTTTATATTGCGAGCGCGTGCGATGCTTTATGCGCCGTAGTTACCGACGGGTGCGGAAGCGGGAAGTATAGCGAAGTTGGCGCAAAAATTGGAGCGCGGTTGGTGACTGAGGCGATTATGCGGGAGATTGAGCAATCAATTCGCAGAGGAATTATCCCAAATCCCGTGAATGAGAAAGTCCGCCAAAATGTTATCGCGCAACTCAGAATTTTGATAAACGCTATGGGCGCGAGTGTAAGTGAAATTGTTAATGATTATTTTTTATTTACCATTGTGGGCTTCCTGATTCTGCCGTGGGAGACATACATTTTTTCCATCGGAGACGGAGTTTTTATAACGAATGGAAATATTGTTAAACTTGCGTTTGCGAATAATGCTCCGCCATATATTTCTTACGGAATCACTGGCTCATCGCTGAAAGATGAAAAATTAAATTTATTACATTTTCAGATTCACGAAATTATCCCTACTGAGAATGTAGAATCAATTTTAATCGGGACGGATGGAGTCGGAGATTTGATTCTTGCTGAAGTAAAAAATATTTCGGGAAAAGTTGAACTTGTCGGGAATATAAATCAGTTTTTTAAAGAGGACAAGTTTTTTAAAAATCCGGATATGATTCGGCGAAGGTTATCGCTTATAAATCGCGATGCAGTTAAATACGAGCGCGATCAGCATGGCAGGATTATAGATATTAAAAAGGAATTTGGGTTATTGCCGGATGATACGACTATTGTAGCGGTACGGAGAAAAAGGAGGTGAATAAAAGATGGACATTTTTATAAATGGACGGCAAGTACAAGTGAATGGCAAAGTAATTGGCAAAGGCGGAGAAGCTGATATTTATGATTTAGGTCATGGGCAAGCGCTTAAAATTTTTAAACCGCCTGAGCATCCAGATTTTTTAACAGATTTAGAACGAGAAGGCGCGCGTTTAAGAATTATGGAACACCAGCAAAAGCTTCCAAGTTTTCCTAAAAATTTGCCAAAGAAAGTAATAGCGCCTTTAGAAATTGCGACTGATGGACGAGGTAAAATTATTGGTTATACTATGCAATTCGTACATGGCGCAGAATTATTATTGCGATATGGCGAGAAAAATTTTAGGCAGGCTGGAATACCCAACGAGGCTGTTAATAATATTTTTACGGATTTGTATGGAGTAGTTTCTTTTTTGCATCAAGCGAATATCGTGATCGGAGATTTTAATAACCTAAATGTTTTAGTCAAAGGATCGGAGATTTCCATAATAGATACTGATAGTTTCCAGTTTGGAAGATTTTTATGCAAGATGTTCACCCTAAAATTTCTTGATCCGAAATTATCCTCGCCAGACCAATTGGTTTTAACAAGACCATATAAATCAGAATCGGACTGGTATGCGTTTGCGATTATGCTTATGGAAAGTTTGCTTTTTACAGGTCCTTATGGAGGAATTTATATCCCGAAAGATAGATCAAAGCAAGTTCCGCAAGACAAACGTCCGCTTAAACGGATTACAGTATTTAACACTGAAGTCCGCTATCCGAAACCAGCCGTTCATTATAAGGTTTTGCCTGATGATTTGCTCCATTATTTTTTTGAAGTTTTTGAGAAAGATTTGCGGGAAAAATTTCCTGTTGCTTTAATTCAAAATCTTCAATGGATAAAATGCGAACAATGCGGAACTGAACATGCGAGAAATATTTGTCCTGTTTGCGTGCAGAAGGCGCCAGCCGCGATTAAGTCAGTAACGGTTATACGAGGAAAAGTTTCGGCAACAAGATTTTTTAAAACATCCGGGCAAATTATTTTTGCCACAGTCCAAAATAATAAGTTGCAATGGCTTTACCACGAGAATAGGGAGTTTAAACGGGAAGACGGACAAGTTGTAACTTGCGGAAATCTTAATCCCTCTATGCGCTTTAGAATCCAAACTGCTTCTACTCTAATCGCGCAAAACGATAAACTCCTTATATTTTCTCTCGAAAGGAATCCCGAGACATTAGCAGTTGATTGCTATGGAAATCTGCCTATATTTGACGCTAATGAGACATCGCGATACTGGATTTATGGAGGACAGCTTTTAAGAAATGGCCGCTACGGTCATGAATATGTCGGTGATGTTTTGCAGGGACAAACTTTATTTTGGACAGGTCCAAGTTTCGGGTTCGGATTTTATCGGGCTGGAAATATTTCAGTGGCATTTATTTTTAACGAAGGAGTGCGAGGAATAAATGATGATATAAAAATAACTTTTCGCGGACAGATTATTGATTCAACATGTTTTTTTACGAAACATTATGTATGGTTCTTAGTTTCCATTCAATATCAGGGAAGAACGGTTAATCGGTGTTATTTAATCACCGAGAAAGGGGGTGTTTTGGCAGAAGCTGAAGGAGAGCATGGAGACGAAACATGGCTCGGAAATATCAGGGGCAAATGCGCGGTTGGAAATTTTTTTTTATCAGCAACTGACGCGGGTATTGAGAGAATAGAAATTGATAATGGAAAACTTGTAAAGGTTCGCGAGTTTCCAGATACGGAGCCGTTTATAAATTCCGGCTCGCATTTGTTCGCTGGAAATGACGGGCTGTATGTGGTGGATGGAAAAACGATTAGCGTGTTAAAAATTAACTGAACACGCGAGAAAGGAAGGAGATAAGAAAATGAAAAGCAAGTATGAATTACCAATCCCATCTTTCTTTAACGAGCAAAAAGTTGGAGAGGTTTACAGAGTTCCATACGAGGCGTTAGCGGCTGATGCGCGAAGGTGGGTAAAAACTCATCAAGTGAAACCTGCCGCAATAGATAGATTTCGCATATGCCTTATGCCGATTGATACGCAAAATACTTTCTGTATTCCCGGATTTGAACTTTATGTCGGCGGGAGAACAGGAGACGGCGCGATTAAGGATAATGAACGATTGGCAAAATTTATTTATCGGAATATTTCTGTGATTACTGAAATTAATCCGACGATGGACACTCACACCGCGATGCAGATTTTCCATCCAATATTCTGGACAAATGACAATGACGAACATCCGATTGGCGCGCAAACCATTATCACTTTGGCTGATGTGCAAAAAGGAATTTGGAAAGTTAACCCGGCGGTAGCAAGCATCGCTAATGGAAACTATATTTTACTGCAAAAATACGCGCTACATTATGTCCAAAAGCTTAATGATATGGGCAAATATCCTTTAATGATTTGGCCATATCACGCAATGCTTGGGGGTATCGGCCACGCGCTTGTGTCAGCGGTGGAAGAAGCGATTTTTTTTCATAACATCGCGAGAAACAGCCAGACAAATTTTCGCATCAAGGGAGGCAATCCTTTGACTGAAAATTATTCTGTGCTGCGTCCGGAAGTGGTGGAAGACGCAGATGGAAAACCGATCGCGCAAAAGAATGTTGATTTTATTAAAAAACTTTTGGAATTTGACGCTGTAATTATCGCGGGACAAGCCAAAAGCCACTGCGTGGCATGGACTATTGCCGATCTTCTGAATGAAATTCTCGCGAAGGATCCAGTGATTGCAAAAAAAGTTTATCTGCTTGAAGATTGCACTTCTCCAGTTGTGGTGCCGGGAGTAATTGATTTTACAGATCAGGCGAACGTGGCTTTCAAAAATTTTGCCGATGCGGGAATGAATTTGGTGAAGTCCACTGATCCTATTGAGGATTGGCCGGGGATGAATTTGTAACTATTTAAAGAGAGCGGGCAATTATTTGTTCGTTCTCGGAAAGGAATATTTGCTATGAGCCAGCAGAATGTCAATCAATTGCTTCAAAACGCCCAAGAAGAAGGAGCGCTTTCCCAAGCCGCGGTAAATGTTTTAACTGTCGTGGATCTCGGAGCACAAATCCAAGCAGGGCTTGGTGTGAGCGTGGATGATGTTCATGCAAGCGAGGTTGTCCTTGTAACTATGATGCCTGATGATTCTGGTTCTATTGAATCGGCAGGGAATGTTCAGGTCATTATTGACGGACACAACATGGTACTGGATGCACTTTTGGAATCGAAACAAGATGACAGTATTTTAGTGCATAACAGGTATCTCAATGGAAAGGTTTTATATCCATATTGCTCTTTGCGTCAGGCGGTTAGAATGAGCAACGGTAATTACAATCAGTTTTTCGGAACTCCTTTGTATGATAATTCTATTATTCTCTTGGCAACGGTTTTAGCCAAGACCCAAGAGTTTGCGGATAATGGAGTTCCAGTTAGAACAGTTTCTTTAATCATTACCGATGGCGCTGATATGGGATCTCGCAGAGCAGAAGCAAAAGATGTGAAAAAAGTTGTGGAAAATATGCTTCGCTGCGAAAACCATGTTGTCGCGACAATGGGGATTAGTGACGGTTATACTGATTTCCGCCAAGTTTTTCGGGAGATGGGGATTCAGGATAAATGGATTCTTACTCCCGGAAATACGAAGAGCGAGATAAGAAAAGCGTTTCTGCTTTTTTCCCAGTCAGCGGTTCGCGCGTCACAGACTGCGGGAACATTCAGCCAGACAGTTCTTGCTGGGTTTGGGAATTAGCTTTATTTTATTGTCAATAAACTTTTTTGATTAAATCTTAGGCTTATCCCGAAAGGGATAATAACAAACTGCGCGGGGAAGAGTGAAAAAAAATTTTCACTCTTCTCCGCCAATAATTTTCCCATCAGAGAACTGCAACTAAATTAAGTTTGGTTTTAACTCTCTGATTTCAATATGAATTATTGAGAGAATATATCAGAATGATCTTTATAATTTAATGTTTTAAAAGGGCATTGTAATTTTTGGAAAAAATTTAAAAGAAAAGGAAAGGAGTTAAAAAATGAAATTTTCGGATGAGTATTTTAATAATTGCAGGAAGATTGTTGAAAGGGATCCAGATTTGATCAGTCGGGTAGTTCGTTATCATTTTTTTGCGCGTGAGAGGGGCGTTGTCGTTGGCAGTAATAAGTCAGTTAATTTTATTCGCGACAACACTTATGGACCGCTTAAGATTTATGGAATTCAAGACGGAGGAATCTTTTGTCCTAAGCAACCTGTTCTAACTGTTGAGGGTATTTTCCGCGAATTGGTTAATTCGGAGACTACAATACTCGGTTATTTAAGCTATTCTGGATCCGCGTCATCTATGCGCCAAATAGTTAAAGCGGCGAATGGCGTTCCAGTTATTGATATGTCTCCTAGACATTATCCGTGGCAACTTATAGAGGAAGCATCTTTAGCCGCATATCTGGGCGGCGCTGTCGGAACGTCAACAGAAGGAGGATATAATTATGTCCAAAAATGGTATAGCCCTGGTGACAAGTTTAAGCTTTATGCCTCATTGCCGCATGCGTTAGCGGCTTTAGTGGCGGAAATGGCGGAAAAAGAAAAACTTTTTCCCAGTGTTATGGCGGCAAAATGGTTTAGGAAAATTTTCCCAGAAAAACCAATAACAGTATTGGTTGACTATGAAGGAAAAGAACTTGATGTTGCCAAACAGGCTTTTGAGATTTTTGGTGATAAATTATTTGCCGTGCGTTTAGATACCAATGGCGGAAGACAGATGCAAGGGACACACCCGCCGCCAAAGGTATTAGGGCAGGGAAGTCCCGCAGCTTTGGAGTCGTATTTTGAGGAACAAACTGGACGCAGACTCGGAAATCTTATGGATGTTTTTTGCGCAGTCAGAAATTTTGAGAAGATTTCCATAAGTAATGATAAAGCATCACAGTATTACATCGGCAACGGAGTAACTATTGAGGCGGTTTATGTAATGCGGCGGTATCTGGATTCAATCGGAGCCGACAATGTAAAAATAGTTGTTAGCTCCGGATTTAATGAAGAAAAAGTCGCGGCATTTGTTCACGCAAAAGCGCCGATGGATTTTATCGGCACCGGCAGCTGGATTGAATTTATGATGTTCACCGCGGATATTTCCGATGTTTTAGAAAACGGCGTTTGGGTAAAAAGAACCAAAGCCGGCAGAACCCACGGTAAGCAAAGCGAAAATTTGCTATTTGAGAGGAAATAATGAGGGATATATCCTGAAACGATAAATTTTCATGGGATGCTTCAAAATTTTTGAAGCATCCTTTTTTATTTGATTGATATCCATAATGTAACTGCGCAAATGTGTGCAACCCTATGAACATAGTTAACACGAGATTAGCTTTTAGTTTGGCTCATACAGAATATAGGGTTAGAGAATGTCATTCCGACCCCCACCCAGAGCTCTGGGTGGGGGGGAGCGGAGGAATCTGTTATTATTTAGCCTATTTAAAAGGGATTTCTCCACTCACTCAAAAGTATTTATTCCGTTTCACTCCATAAATATTTTTTCGTTCGGTCGAAATGACAAAAACACTAACCTTAAATTGCGTATGATCCGTTTTTGCCTCACTTGATAAATGATGCTTTCCTTTGCTGAAAAGGTTTTTTCCGTTTGTTTGTTGCATATCAATAGAGTTAGTTGTAATAAATTTGCTAAATCTATTGATTGTATTATATTTATCCACTTTTTCCCACTGCCTACTGTCAAGTATATCTACTAGCGCAGGGTCTTGACAAAGATTTTATAATATGCTAATATAATAAACCTACAATAGTAAAGAAATCATTGGATAGGTTATTGAGTGTTTCCTACCCAACGCTAACTAGGTCGCAGGCGTTTCATAAAAAAAACGCCTGCTCCTAGATTAGCAAGGGTTATTGAAGTAATAGAGGTAATATCTTTACCTTTCCAGTGATTTCTTTATTAAATCAGTTCTTGTCTTGAGCGGGGAGCTTGCTAAGCGCAAGTCAGGTACAGCGTTAAGTTATTAGCTGGCATTAAATTAATGCTCGCAAATTCCTTGATGCTTTCTCCGCCCCCCTCTAGACGCGAACTGATTTTTTATTTTGAAAAAAATTTTATAAATATTTTTCTATATCTTTTCTTGTTAGTCCAGCCATTTTTAAAATAGAATACATTGTTCCGTTTGGCAGATCTTTAGCGTGGAAAGGTAAAGTAATTCTTTTTTTTGAGATAGGATTGTACAAAATATAATGACTGCCAGTCGCATGATCAATAGTAAAACCCTCCTTTTGTAAAATTTTAAGAAGCTTCTTTGGCGTCAAGGAAGGTAATTTAGGCATAAATCAGAGAATTTTGTTTTGAAACACGGATAGTAGAAATAAAATTTTTTTCATCTGAAGAAGGCATTGGCTCTTTATGTTTTTTTAGAGAAGTGAGATAGCCCGAAATAGCATCAGTAATCATTTTTTGCGCTTCATCAATAGTTTTTCCATAACTAACACATCCTGGCAAAGAAGGAACTATCGCTGTAAATCCTCCTTCTATTTCCGGGCGAAAAATTACATTAAATTGCAGATTATTTTTTTGCATATATTTTAGTTTAGCATTTTTAGAATATAAGTCAATATTTTTAATAGCGCTTGTTGTGTGAATGGGAAAAGAAATTTATAAAAAAGGGTATTATTTTTTAGGAACTATAGCTCTCCCCAATTATCACCAATAGAAATATCAACTTTTATCGGCGTTTCAAAGCGCGCGGCATTTTCCATTTCCTCCCGGATAATTTTACTCGCTTTATCTATTAAATCCTCGCGAATTTCAAATAATAATTCATCGTGAATTTGCAATATCATTTTTATTCCATCTTCTAATTTTTTATCTAATTTTATCATCGCCATTTTTATTAAGTCCGCGGATGTGCCTTGAATAGGATGGTTAATCGCCATTCTCTCGGCGCTAGCGCGAATCATCGGCGCGCTTGAAGCGATTTCAGGCAAATATCTGCGTCTACCGAAAAATGTTTCCACATATCCTTTTTTTCCCGTTGTTTCTAAAGTTTCATCTAAATATTTTTTTACATCTTTATAAAGAAGAAAATATTCATCAATAAAATTCTGCGCTTCTTCATAAGTCGCGTCAGCAGCATCCGCAAGCCCCCGCGGACCCATTCCGTACATAATTCCGAAATTTATCGTTTTTGCTTTCCTGCGCATATCTTTCGTTACTTCTTCAGGTTGAATTTTAAAAATTTTCGAGGCTGTTGTTGTGTGTATATCATCGCCAGCTTTGAATGCGCCTATCATTTTTTTGTCTTTTGCCACAGATGCGATAACGCGAAGTTCAATCTGGGAATAATCGGCTGACAATAATTTATAACCTTTTTCAGCGATAAATGCTGTCCGTATGGATTTTCCTAACTCCGTGCGGATAGGAATATTTTGTAAATTTGGATCAGATGACGATAGTCTTCCTGTCGCGGTTATTGTTTGGTTGAAGCTCGTATGAACCCGTCCGGTTTTTTTATTAACAAGTTTTGGCAATGCTTCAACATAGGTAGAAATTAGTTTCGCAAGCTCTCTGTATTCTGAAATTAAATCTATAATCGGATGAAGTCCGCGCATTTTTTCAAGTTCCGCCGCGGCGGTAGAAAGACCTGTTTTTCCTTTTTTTATGTTTTTTATCGGCAATGCCAATTTTTCAAAAAGAATTTCTTTTAGCTGGACTGGAGATGAAATATTAAATTCATTGCCTGCTAGATCCCATATTTTTTTTTCAATTTTATTTTTTTCTTTTTTTAAATCCTTATCAAGATGTTTTAAAAATTCCGTGTTTATTTTAATTCCTTCTCTTTCCATTTTCGCGAGAACTGGAATTAAAGGTATTTCTATCTCGGAAAAAATTTTATCGCTTTTATATTGCGCGAGGCGAGGCTTTAATTTTTCCATTAAGCGAAATGTGTAATCCGCGTCTTCGCAGGAATAAACGCTCACTTTTTCAACTTGCGCATCCTTCATATTTATTTGATTTTTTCCTTTGCCAATTAAATCTTCAATCGGAATCATAAGATGCCCGAGTTCGGTAAAAGCTAAATTATCTAAACTAAACGCGCGGCTGCCAGGGTTTAATAAATAAGCCGCGATCATTGTGTCAAAATTTATGCCTTGCAATTTTATCCCCGCGTTATAAATAACTTCCTCGTCATATTTTATGTTATGCCCACATTTTTTAATCTCCGGATTTTCTAAAATATTTTTCAATTCATTGAAAATTGGAAATTGAAAGCTTGTCCTGAGCGAAGCCGAAGGATTGGAAATTGGAACATAATACGCTTCTCCTTTTTTCCAGCAAAAACTAATGCCTAAAAGCTCAGCGCTCATTGAATCTATGGATGTCGTTTCAGTATCAATAACAATCTGTGTTTGTTTTTTTAATTCTTCTAAAAAGTTTTTAAAATTTTCTTCTAAATCTACCACATTAACGGGGTGAATTAATTTGTATGTATAATCCGCGGAGGGTTTATTATCTGCGATATCTCCCAATAGACTGCACTGGCTTTTTGTATTATTCTCTTCTGGAACATCAATATTTGTCGGCAGTTTATTAAGAAGCGATTGAAATTCAAATTCCTGAAAAAGATCAAACACTTTTTTCTGGTCATAAGTTTTCCATTCGCAAGCTTTAAATTTAAAATCAATCGGAGAATTGTTTTCAATTCTTGCCATCGTTTTACTTTCAAAAGCCTCTTTTTTATGATCCAGCAGAAGTTTTTCAAGTTTTACTGACAGTTTCGCATCCCCCGCATCTAATTTTTCATATAAATTTTCAAGAGTTCCAAAATTTTTTAATAAATTTATAGCGCCTTTTTCTCCGATTCCTTTAACGCCTGGAATATTATCCGACGGATCGCCGCGAAGCGCCTTATAATCAATCATCTGCTCTGGAGTTAAACCGTCAAATCGTTCTTTAACCTGTTCCTCTCCGTAAACTATCATCTCTGACAGCCCCTTTTTTAATGTATAAACTTTCGTGCTATCATTGATTAACTGCAAGGTATCTAAATCGCCAGTAACTATAATAGTTTCTATTTGAGTATTGCCCTGTATGTTATTTCCAATATAAAGTTTGTTTGCGATTGTTCCAATAAGATCATCCGCTTCATATCCCGCTTTTTCATAAATCGGAATATGAAACGCGTCCAAAAGCTCTTTTAATTTTGGAATTTGTTTATACATTTCCTCAATTCCTTCTGCTTTAACCCTCGTCGCTTTATAGTGAGCATACATATCGTGGCGGAATGTTTTTTCTTTTCTATCAAAAGTAACCGCGATATATTGCGGTTTTATTTCTCTTAACGCTTTTAATAAAATCATCGTAAAACCGTAAATCGCATTAACCATCTCGCCTTTTTTATTTGTGAGCGGCGGAAGCGCGTGAAAACTTCTGTGCAATAGCGCGTTTCCGTCTATAATTATAAATTTTTCTTTAGGCATATATAGTAAGATTATCATATTTAAGGGGGTTAGTAAACAAACGGACAAGTCTGCTTTAGAGGATGTCTAATAAATCGTTTTTATCATCTTAACTGAACGACGGTAATTGTCATCCCGAGCGTAGCCGAGGGATCTTTTAATAGATTCCTCCACTTTGCTTGTAATGATAGTAATAGAAAGGTTTTTATAAAAAGTCGTTTCTTTAAAAGAATTGTTGTAAAATAGGATAAAAGAGATAATATTTTGAAAGATCGTCAGAGTCTCCTTTTAAGCCTTCGCTTACTCCATCGCTAAAGATATGGTGGACAAGTAAGCTCAGGCGTAAAAGGAGACTCTGACGGGACTGAAAGCAAAAGATGATTGTCCTGAAATTAGAGAAAGATTTTATAAGTTAATAATAGGGTTGGATTACAAAACTGAATTTGTGGTCGCGAGAAAAAAAGAGTCAATTTTTTTAAAAAAGCACAAAGGGAAAGAGAATGTTTTTTATGACGATTTAATTATTCATCTTTTTAAAGATAATTTACACAGGACAGAAAAGAGTGTAATTTATTATGCTGTTCGCGGCGATAGAAAAAGGCAGGGACCATTTGAAGAGGCTATAAATTCAGCTAAACTTGCCTTTGAAAATAAATGGGGTGCAAAAATAAATTCTGACTTTACTATTTTGCCTCAAACTCCTTCTGGTGAACCTTGTTTACAGATCATTGATTATATAAATTAAATGGGTCTTCTCCCAAACGTGTGGGTAAAATATAGATTAAATTTCTTTTAGCATACAGGACAAAACTTTTAACCGTAAATATTCTTCATCTTGCAGACCATATGCTCTGCGCTGGAATACACGGATCTTGTTGTTAAGTCC
>JAZDEU010000028.1:0-4599 GCA_043808545.1 bacterium
GGACTTAACAACAAGATCCGTGTATTCCAGCGCAGAGCATATGGTCTGCAAGATGAAGAATATTTACGGTTAAAAGTTTTGTCCTGTATGCTAAAAGAAATTTAATCTATATTTTACCCACACGTTTGGGAGAAGACCCAATTAAATCATAAGGCAATCCCGCTAATTTCGCAACCTCAACCCCATAACTCCTATCAATTCCTCCTTTTATAATCTTATGCAAAAAAACTACGCCATCTTCATTTTCTAAAACAGCCATCCGATAATTTTTTATCTTATCAAACTTATTTGCTAATTCAGCTAATTCATGATAATGCGTTGCGAATAATGTTTGCGCGCCTATTTTATTATACACATACTCTATAACAGCCCAGGCAATGCTAACTCCGTCATAAGTGCTAGTCCCGCGTCCAAGCTCGTCAAAAATAATTAAACTTTTATCCGTAGCATTATTTAAAATATTCGCCGCTTCCTGCATCTCAACCATAAAAGTAGATTGCCCATATGCTATATTATCGCTCGCCCCGACTCTCGTAAAAATACGATCAACAACGGATAAATTAGCTTCGCGAGCAGGCGCAAAACATCCTATTTGCGCCATCAAAACAATTAAACCGTTTTGTCGTAAATATACGGATTTTCCTGCCATATTAGGACCTGTCAATATAATCAAATTTTGCTGATTATCATTAAAAAATAAATCATTAGGAATAAAATCTTTTTCTATAATCCTTTCAATGACAGGATGCCGCCCTTCTTTTATATCAATAATTCTCTCCTGAAATAAATTAGGCTTAATATAATTATATTCTCGGCTTATTTGAGAGAAATTCAAATAAACATCCAGCATGGCAATTTCTGACGCCTTATTTTGAATTATTTTCAAATATGGCTCTAATTTAGATATTATCTCATTAAAAATTCTGTATTCAATATCTCTGATTTTTTCTTCCGCTGTTAAAACTTTTTCTTCATAGGCTTTCAATTCTGGAGTAATAAATCTTTCTCCATTAACCAAAGTTTGTTTTCTTGTGTAATCTTCCGGCACGACATCTAAATTCGCATTGCTAATCTCTATGTAATATCCAAAAACCCTGTTAAATTTTACTTTCAAAGAATTTATTCCTGTTCTTGCCCTTTCTTTTGCCTGCAATTCCACAATCCATTCTTTTCCGCCTAAAGATATTTTTCTTAAATCATCCAATTCCTGATCATTCCCCTCTTTTATAATTCCGCCTTCAATAATTAAAATAGGAGGATCATCAATAATCATTTTCTCTATTATCTCAATAACATTCTGTATTTCAACAGCGCCGGATGGATGATTGTCATCCCGATCGCAGTGGAGGGATCCCTCGGCTACGCTCGGGATGACAGGAATATCCGCATATTCATTCCCCAAAATCTCCTCAATTTTTAAAATAATTTTTAAACTTTCTTTTAACCCGATTAAATCTCTTCCATTAGCCCGCCTGCACCCGATTTTAGCTATTAACCTTTCTATGTCTCTAATTTCTTTTAATTGTTCTCTTATATTATTTCTTAATTCATCTCTATGAAAAAAATAACTGACTTTTTCTATCCTTTCGTTTATTTTAGCAATATCCAGCAATGGATGTAAAATCCATTGTCTAAGCATCCTCGCGCCCATTCCTGTAGCAGTTTTATCTAAAACATTTAAAAGAGAACCCTCTTTGCTTCTTTGCTGATAATTATAAACTAAATCTAGATTGCGAATCGTCGCTTCATCTAAAACCATAAAATCCGAAGGATTATAAAGAGATATTCTATTAAGGTGCGTTAGTTGCGTTTTTTGCGTTTCTCTTAAATACATTACTAAATTCGCCGCCGCTTTAATTCCGATTTTTAAATCTTGAATCCCAAAACCTTCTAAACCTTGCGTTTTGAATTGCTCGCATAGAATTTTTTCAGGTTCAAAATAAATTGTAGAAATAAATTTATTTACATTTTTAAAAATCCAGTACCATTCATTTCTATCTCCCATTTTTATCCCAGTAATGGAAGGTGTTAAACCTCTTGTAGCGTTTCCCACTCCAGCGTCCACTAACACTTCCGCTGGATTTATTCGTTTCAGCTCTCCCAACAAATTATCTTTCCCTGATATTTCACAAACTTTAAATTCTCCAGTCGTTAAATCAACAAAAGCAACACCAAATTTACTTTTCTCATCTTGTTCAGCAGTATGACTACTGCAAGAATCAACAACGCTAACTAAAAAATTATTTTCTGACTTATCTAACAATGAAAAATCTAAAGTCGTGCCAGGAGTTATAACTTGCACAACTTCCCTTTTTACAATTCCCGGCAATGTTGAATCGCTTGTCTGCTCGCAAATCGCGACATTGCATCCCACTTTCGTTAATTTTGCGATATATTGAGATCCCGCGTGATATGGAATTCCGCACATCGGAATTTCATTTTCAGTTCCTTTGTGCCTCGCAGTCAGAGTGATGTCTAAAATACGCGATGCTTTTATCGCATCTTCTCCAAACATTTCATAAAAATCACCCAATCTAAAAAAAAGGATATTATCCTTGTTTTTTTCCTTTATCTTAAAATATTGAGCGAGCATCGGAGTCATACGGGACAAAAAAACAAGAAAACAACAAAACAATAATAAATTGCTCAATTATTTTCACATTTCTCAATTTACTAATTATAAATTCTCCTTACATTACCAACTCCACTTCTTTCACCTCTTTAACTTCCTTTTTAAATACTTCTTCAATGCCCTTTTTAAATGTCCTTTCAGCCATAGGACAATGAGCGCACATGCCAACCAAACGAACTTTTACTAATCCTTTTTTTTCATCAACTTCTACTAATTCGATATCGCCGCCATCTGCTTTTAAAGACGGACGGATTTTATCTAAAACTTTAATTATTTTTTCCTTCATACTATTAAAACTCAAATGTCAAATCTCAAAACGCAAAACTACAACTCAAATCTTAAAACTAAACCCAAATATTGCAAGTTTTGAATTTTGAGTTAAACAAATATTAGTTAGTGCCTGTTGAAATAGTCGCAGAATGTCATTCCGACCGAGCGAACCAGACGCCTAAGCGGCTGGTTCGTGAGTGGAGGAATCTGTTTATTAAGCCAAATTTGGTACTGTCAACAGATCCCTCGGCTACGCTCGGGATGACAAAAAAATACTATTTCAACAGCAACTAGTTAGCATAAAAAAATCATATCTTCTTCAATTTCAGTTTATCAATAGCATCTTTTAGCGCGTCAACTGCTAAAAGCGAACAATGCACTTTTTCTTCCGGCAATCCGCCCAACTTTTTTACCACATCCTCTTTTGTAATTTTTTCCGCTTCATCAAGGGTTTTGTCTTTCGCCATATCTGTTAAAGCAGAGGAAGAAGCAATTGCCGCCGCGCACCCCAAAGTCTCAAACTTTATATCCTCTATCTTATCTTTCCCCCTTTCATAAAGGGGGATTAAGGGGGATTTTTCACCAGTTTTGAGTTTTGATCCTTCGGCTTTGCTCAGGACATGCTTTTGAGTTTTGAGATATAGTTTCATCGTATCCCCGCACACAGGACTCCCTGCGGTTCCAATAACAGTAGGGTTTTTTATTTTTCCCTGATTATGCGGATTTTGAAAATGTTTTAAAACTTGTTTTGAATACATATGTTTTAAATTAAAAATTTAAAATTAAAAATGCAAAATTATTGTATATCATTTTCATAAATCATAATAACTCCGCCCAGTTTTATAACTATCATAAGATAACTTGCACATTTCAAACATAGGTTCAGGCAAATTATCTAAACTATACCATCCCCACCCTTCGCATTTATCAGGTTCCAGAATTTTCGGCTCGCCGCTTTTCCAATCTGCAAACAAAGCAATATGCACATAATGTTTCGGCGCGTATTTTTTCACATTTGCCAAAAGCTGAAACCTGATATTTTCTATTTCAATTCCCGCCTCTTCCATAGTTTCCCGCTTCGCGCAATCCTCAAAAGATTCCATATATTCTAAATGTCCGCCAGGAAAAGCGTATTCTCCTTCGCCGTGCGACCCTTTTCTTTTAGTCAGTAAAACCTTGCCATCTTTTATAATAAATATTCCTATTCCCACTTTTGGTATTTGCTTTTCCATATTTTAAAATTCCCCATTCATGATTCATGATTCATAATTCATTCTTCCAGATCATCCCCCGCATCCAATCCGTTCCAAGGGATAAACATCAATCGCGACTTCTTCATAAGGATGAACTTTTTTTTATAGCTTCTATTACATCTTCTATTATATCCCTTTTACATAAAACTTCAATCCTTTCTTCCTGAACAGATTCTAATTTTCCAATTTCGCCAATCGCTGGATTTGCGCCGCTTTCAGGTTTGAATCTGCCTGCTCCTTTAACAGAAAAACTGCAAAAACTGTAATTCGCAATTTTCCCCGCCCCAGCCTCCCCCATCGCCTTATAGTGAACCCCTTGTCAAGACAGTAAAACTTGTTTAAATTGGTGGGTTTTGGGATTGATTTTAAAATTTTATAAATATATCAATGAGTTATTTTTTAAAATATATTTGAGCGGGTGTTTTGTAATCAAGACTTTGATGC
>JAZDEU010000029.1:0-5757 GCA_043808545.1 bacterium
TGAAATAGTGTCTCCAGCGTCATTCTGAACCCCGCTTGCGGGGTGAAGAATCCCGTGGCTAAGCAAAAAAACACTGGGATTCTTCGCCCTCCTGGCGCTCGGGTTCAGAATGACGCGACTATTTCAACAGAAACTAAATAATAATTTTTGCGATGAATTTTTAAAAATTGTTAAAGATATTGCAGAAAATCCTCAAGTTGAAATTAAAGAATTATCCGAGAAATATAATTTTCCAATTAAAAAATTAGAAAGAAATTTTTATAAAAGGATAGGAATTACTCCCAAAAAATTCTCGCGAATTATGAGGTTTCAAAAAGCGCATAAGGAAATTTCACGCAAAGGTTTAGAAAATTTAGTTGTTGTAGCATTATCCTAAGGAAAAAATCCAGAAGATATTTATATAAAAATTTGCGATAAACACGGCTATCATATTGATAGATGCGTTCTATATATTTGCCGTTCAGCTGTATATTTTTCTGAGAATAACAATCCAGCCCCTGCAAAGTTAAAATGGTGGAACTGGAAAGATAAAAACTAAAAAACGAGGCAGTCAGCCTCGTTTTTTATATTCACACAATCTAACTTTTTCTTCTAGCCTTAACCCTATCCGCGTCAGTTAAATATTGTTTTCTTAAACGGATATTTTTAGGAGTTATTTCTAAATATTCGTCAGCGCGCATTACGCTCATACCGCGCTCTAAAGAAAGCTCTAAAGGAGGAGTTAAACTTATCGCGTCATCAGATCCAGACGCGCGCATATTCGTTAATTGCTTCCCTTTTATCGGATTGACAGTTAAATCATCGTCTTTTGAAACATTCCCAATTACCATCCCTTCATAAACTTCAGTATTCGCTTTAATATATAAGTCGCCTCGCTCCTGTAAATTATAAAGAGAAAAACCAAGCGCTTTTCCTGTCATCATAGAAACCATAGAACCAGTCTCATTTTTATTTATTTCTCCAACATAAGGTTTAAAGCCAATTACTCGGGAATATAATATCCCCTCTCCGCGAGTATCAACAACAAAGTCATTTTTATATCCTAAAAGTCCGCGAGTAGGTATTTCAAAAATTATTTTTGTATGCCCATGCTCAGGAGCCATTTCGGTCATAGTTCCTTTGCGTTTTGCTAATTTTTCTATTATCGTTCCAGTCATCTTATCAGGAACATTAATCGTCACTTCTTCAAACGGCTCTGATTTTACACCATCTGTTTCTTTTATAATAACATGCGGCTGGGAAATTTGCAATTCATATCCCTCGCGCCGCATATTCTCTAGTAAGATTGCAATGTGCATCTCGCCGCGACCATACACTTTATAACGATCGGTCTCTGAAAAATCTATTTTTAAACCAACATTTACTTCAAGTTCTTTTTCTAATCTTTCCTTTATCTGCCTTGTCGTTACAAATTTCCCTTCACGCCCTGCAAAAGGAGAATTGTTTACTAAAAAATTTAATGAAATTGTCGGCTCATCTATGTTAATAGCAGGCAGCGCTTCTTGAGTAATGTCTGTGCAAATAGTTTCGCCAATATAAATATCTGGCAGTCCGGCAATCATAACAATATCGCCCGCGCTCGCAGTTTCAACTTCTTTTCTTTTTAATCCCTCAAAAGTAAAAAGTTTTGTTATCTTCCCTTCTCTTGTTTCACCAGAACTCTTTTTCACAATTACCTTTTGCGCCATTTTTATTGTCCCTTCGTAAATTCTTCCTATCGCAAGCCGTCCAAGAAAATTATCATACGCAAGATTAAACGGCTGCATTCGCAAAGGCTTCTTATTTGCTTCATCGCTGGATGCGACAGGAACATTTTTTAAAATACCGTCTAAAAGAGGCGTTAAATCTTTGCTAGTCTCATCCAGTTTTGTCTTAGCAATGCCTTCGCGGGCGATTGCATAAATCGTCGTAAAATCAAGCTGTTCATCATTCGCGCCTAAATCAAGGAATAATTCATAAACCATCTCATGAACCTCATCCGGACGAGCGGCAGGTTTATCTATTTTGTTTATTACGACAATCGGTTTTAAACCAAGCTCAAGCGATTTTTTTAAAACAAACTTTGTCTGCGGCATAGGCCCCTCTTGCGCGTCAACTACCAAAAGAACTGAATCAATAGATCTTAAAACTCGTTCAACTTCAGAACCAAAATCAGCGTGGCCCGGAGTGTCAACAATATTTATTTTTGTATCCTTGAAATAAACAGATGTATTTTTTGAATAAATTGTAATTCCGCGTTCAAGCTCTAACGCATTGCTGTCCATGCTAACTCCCTCTTCCGCCATTCCAGTTTGGCGCATCAAAGCATCGGTCAAAGTAGTTTTGCCGTGGTCAACATGGGCTATAATTGCAATATTTCTTATATCCATAGTAAATTGTAAAAATAAAAACGCCATTTAAAAGCGTGTATTTCCCCTTAATACATAATAATACTATAAAATTATTAGCAAGTCAAGCCCATTGACACCATAAAAAAGTAGTGTTATTATTTTTTGATAATGCTTAATGTGGGGGCATTATTTCTTTTATAATTTAACAGCCGTTTTTTTATTTTAAAAAATTTCTATTTCACATTTATCCCAATCCGCGAGGCAACCATCCCGATATAATTAGTAAGAATAATAACAGCAATCGCGATTACAATATGCTCTAATATAACTTTATGCGGCTTGTTCCCTTGCTTTTTCGCAAGATAAAAACTAAAAATCCCAATCAAAAATAATCCCCAAATAATACTTATCCCTATCGCTAAATGCAGGCTGAATAATAAAACAGGAATTACAAAAGTAAAAGCAATAATCAATTTAGAAAAAAATGTAGAAAAAGTTGATTCCCAAATTTCTCTCGGCAGCTGTTTATGCCGCGATTCTTCTGAAATATGTATCCCAAGCGCGTCCGACAAAGCATCCGCGACCGCAATAGTAAGAATGCCGCTTAAAATAACTATCCACGAATGAGTCCCGGAATTAAGACCGATAATAAGCCCTAGCGTAGTAATTATACCTGAAGTGAATCCAAAACTAAAACCTGTTTGAATTGATTGTTTTTTAAACATATAAAATTAAGTTAACCCTTCTGTAAACCTATGTTTTTTCCATCAACAACAATCAATGCATGATAATCTTGATATAATGCATAATCGCAAGGCAAAGAATCCATAAATAATTTCTGCAAATAATTATAAGTATCTTTTTCTGCTAAATTATTTTTTTCAACAAACCTTTTTGTATATTCATCAATCACAAAAATTTCTTTTTCAAGCGCGTATAATAATATTGAATCCGCTGTTTCCATTCCTATCCCCTTCACGCCCAATAAATCTTTACGCAGATTATCAAGCGGCAATAATTCAACTTTTTTAATTCCACCGCGCCTTTTACAAAAGAACTTAGCGACATTTAAAAGATATTCTGTTTTCTGATTAAAAAATCCTGACGGTTTAATTAACTCTGCTAATTTATTTTTATTTTTTCCACTCAAACTATAAATACCGGCGAGCGAACACTTGCCGGCATTTTTTAAATTACTAATCGCCTTCTCAACATTTCTCCAATTCGCCTGTTGCGTTAAAATTGAACCAATAATTACTTCCTCTTTTTCTTTTATGCTCTTAGGGCGTTTGCACCATAAATTCCATTGCTCGCAGGGCTTCCCGTATTCGCTACGGAGTATTTCATAGCATTGTAAAATTTTATTCTTTTGCGAACACATTAAATTATACTCACATTAAATTATTTTTTCACCTCGCTCGTTTGCAAGTATTTTTTAGCAAAAGTCAGACACTCTTGTAAATTTTCCAATTTAGAACAATGCGCGAGACAGTCATCCTCATTTTTGCATCCGCCAGGTCCGATTGCAACATCGCTACCGCTTGCTTTTAAGTCTTCGGCTTTCTTTTCATCAATTTTAAAAGTGGAATCATTTTTAAGTTTCTCTATTAGAGCTGAATTAAGAAGAAATGAAACACCTCTTTCTTTTTCTGCAGAAACGACAACATCAGCGCATAAATAATTTCGAACAGTTTGATTTTTTTTAACAACTAAAAAAGTCGTAATCCCAGCTCCGATCATAATTCCAAATAATAATGAAATAATGGCAATAAAAAATTTCATATAATAATTTATAATGGTTTTTGAAAAATTAATCCCCAATGATAATGCCCCGCGTCAAACTCTTCAATCAACGGAATATTTATTTGCGCGCAAATTTCTTTTATAGTAATCTTGCTAACCCGATCTTCTAAAGCAGGTCCGAAAGCTACGGGGATATGTTTCCAATCAACAGCTAAAAGCTTCCCTCCTTTTTTTATCATTCGTATGCTTTCAAGAATCATTTCTTTATATTTTCTTGTTTGAAATAATGTATTTATTAAAAAACCAATATCAAGCTCTTCATCTTTTATTTTTGTCGCTTTATAAATCTCTAAATTAGACCATATTGTTTTTATATTATTTACGCCAGACATTTTCGCTTTGCTCTCAACTCCGGCTAAAACTGTTTTTTGAATATCAACAGCATAAGCAATTCCTCCCTTGCCAATCTTTTCTGCCGCAGGTATTATAAAATGACCGGCTCCGCCGCATCCAAAATCTGCTATACGCATTCCTGTTTCTATGCCAACTTTTTTAAATAAAAATTTTGGATCTAGGAGTTCATTTCCTCCTGTTATATGCGCCATATAAAATAAAACATTAATTGTATGATATAATTATATTATAGCATAATATAATTAATAGTGGAATATTAGGCTCATACGCAATTTAACCAATTCCAGCTCTATGAATAATAACCAATTTTAAATTTTAAAAAAATATTAAACTACCACCGACTTCGTCGGTGGAATTAAATCCGCGGACTTCGTCCTTATTGCTGTTTTCAAGGCTGTCAAAAACTTGGCTTTTGTCATTCCGACCAAAGCTCAAAATATTTACTCCGCGGAGTTTACCCTGAGCGAAGTCGTAGGGCTTCGTAAATATTTTTTCGCTCGGTCGGAATGACAATACTGACTTCGTCCGTAAGCGAAAACCATAGCCTGTCCCGAGCATAGCCGAGGGAACCGACTTCGTCGGTGGATTTCTTAGTTATTAAAATTTAAAATTTGTTATTATTGTTATAGATTTACTGGTATTCCATAAGTAAATATTATTTTTTACTATTGGCTAATTTGCGTATGACCCCATAGCCCCCCCCCCCCCCGCTTATGTCAAACTATAATACTTTTTAAAATCACTGACTGCGTTGCATAAATTTTTTTTATGTGATATCCCTAATATTTTAAATATCTCTCTATGAAAAATCAAATAATAAAAAACATTCCTGAAAAGAATAACTTGTGAATAAGTATAAATATTCTGAGTGTCGGATGTTAATTAAATTATATTTTATATTGGAAAACTATTGAATAACTAGTTGATTACTTTGTTGATATTTATCCGATACACGATTTTATTACTTATCCATATCTTTTGCAAATACTTTTCCACTAATTACGCCATTTAAAAGTCCTCTTTTTTTATTACTGTTTAGCCAAATGTTTTTTTATCAACATATTCCACAGCGCTTATTAGTATTAATATTTGTTTATATATTTATATATAAATACTATTATAATAACTTCCTGCAAGTGCATAAAATTTTAAAAAACGCCATAAGTTAGGTATGATAAATAATTTACTAATTTTATTATTAACCTAAAAAACTATGGCGCATTATACACATTTCCCACAAGAAGAAAGGATAATGTTATCTGCTCTAAAA
>JAZDEU010000030.1:0-15497 GCA_043808545.1 bacterium
TTGAAATAGTCGCGTCATTCTGAACCCGAGCGCCAGGAGGGCGAAGAATCCCAGTGTTTTTTTGCTTAGCCACGGGATTCTTCACCCCGCAAGCGGGGTTCAGAATGACGCTGGAGACACTATTTCAACAGATACTAAATACCAAATACTAAATACTATTTTACAATCTCCAAAATCTTAACTTTAGTAAAATCCTGCCTATGCCCTGATTTTTTTCTATAACGAGTTTTTCTTTTGTATTTTATTACATTTATTTTTTTATCTCTTCCCTGCTTTAAAATTTCCGCGTTAACGCTAGCGCCTTCAACTAAAGGACGCCCTATTTTAATATCAGTTTCCCCATCATCAGAAATAAGCAAAACATCTTTAAATTCTATTTTCTCCCCTTTTTCGCCTTTTATTTTTGCTATCTTTAAAATCTCATTATCTTTTATCTTATGTTGTTTTCCGCCTGTTTTTATAACTGCTATCATATATATAATACTAATCCGCAAATCTTATGCAAATCTACGAATATGCTAATCCGCGAATTTGTAGTATTCGCATATTTGTAGATTTGTATTTTATTTGTAGATTTGTGTTATAAAATTAAAGTTCCTCATACTCCCTCATCACTAATTGCGCGTTAATAGCTTCCATAATTTCAATAACAACGCCAACTATAATAAGCAAGCTCGCGCCGCTAACCATTAAATTTTTAAAATCTAAGAATGGCTGGAGCATTAAAGGCAAAACTGCTACGAACCCCAAAAACATAGCTCCGCCAAGCATAATTCTGCTATTAACATAATTTATGTGATCAGCAGTAGGCTTTCCTGGTCTTATCCCTGGAATAAACGCCCCTTGCCTCTGTAAATTTTCAGCCATCTGATCAGGATGGAAAATAATTGATGTATAAAAATATGTAAAACCTAATACTAATAAAAAGAAAAATATTATGTAAAAAATCTGATTTTGGAAAAGGCTTGTTATAAAATTAGCGCTATTCGCTATAAAAGCCGTATGAGCATTTTTAAAAAACTGCGCTATCATCGGAGGAAACACAATAACTGAAATAGCAAATATTATAGGAATCATTCCAGACTGATTTACTTTTATAGGAAGATGCGAGTCCATTCCTCCATATGTCTTATTGCTTCTGATTTGCCTCGCGTAAGATATGGCTAACTTTCTATAACCTTCCGTAACAATTATAATGGCGACAATCATAAAAATGGTTATCGCTAAAAGAATCGCTAAACTTATAAGAAACTCAAGCGTAATATTTCCCCAAGAAACAGCTATCGTTTGTTGTATAGCTTCAGGAAGATGCGAGACAATTCCAGCGAAAATTAAAAGCGATATTCCATTCCCTATCTGTTTTTCACTGATAAGTTCTCCAATCCACATCATAAATATCGTACCAGCGGTAATTGTAGCTATTGTAGTTATTAACTGGAATGTTCCCATATTACCGATAATATTTCTTGATGACTGCCTAAGCAAAGCAATCATTCCAATAGACTGCATAATTGCCAAAGGAACCGTAAGCAACCTTGTATATTGATTTATTTTCTGATAACCGGATTCGCCTTCTTTGCTAATTTCTTCTAATTTAGGAACAACAACCGTTAAAAGTTCTATAATAATCGCCGCTGTAATGTATGGGGCTATTCCTAGCATTACTACTGAAAAATTAGTCATACCTCCTCCTGAAAACATATTCATTAATCCTAAAAATTGATTAGAGCCAAAAAAATTTTTCAAAGCGCTAATATCCACTCCCGGCATCGGGATATGAGCGGCAAACCTAAAAATAACAATCATTCCCAAAACGAAAAGTATGCTTTTCTTTAAATCAGGTATCTTAAAAATTTGCTTTATTTTATCTACTATCATCGCTACTTAGTCAAAGGTCCATAAAATTCATAACTTCCTCGCACTCGCCGCAGTCCCTATCGGAGACTGCGGCGGAGAGAAGCCTTTACAACTTTACAAACTTTATAACTTTATAACTTTATGACTTTACAAACTAATCTTCCCGCCAATCTTTTCAATCTGTTCTTTTGTGGTTTTTGACAATTCGCATTCTTCAATATTCAAACCTTTTATTTTAAGTTCTCCGCGTCCTAAAATTTTCACCTTATCATTTTTATTGTCCACCAATTTTTTCTTAAACAAAATCTCTTTATTGACTTTATCATTTTCCGCAAAATTATTCAAATCAGATAAGTTAATTATTTGCGCATTATCGCTATATCTTTTAAAACCTCTTGCCTTAGGAACAGAAAGCGCCATTCTTCTTATAGATTTCATTTTTAAACTTTTCCTTCCGCCGCTCCTAGCGCGCTGTCCTTTTATTCCTCTTGTACTATAAGTGCCATGACCTGAAGCATTGCCTCGGCCTACCCTTTTCTTTCTTTTTTTACTCTTTGATTTTGCTAAATTATGTAATGTGAGCATACACATTTCCAAAATTTTAAATTTTAAATTTTAAAACAATTTTTAATGTTTAAATTTTAAAACATGAACTTTTAAAAATTGAATAATTAAAATTTCTAATTTCTAATTTCCAACTTCTTCAGCGCTTCTATTGTTGCTTGAACATTGTTGATCTTATTATTTGATCCTAACATCTTCGCTACTACATTAGGAATACCTGCTAATTCTAAAATTACTCTAGCCGCGCCGCCAGCTTTAACGCCAGTGCCTTTTGGAGCAGGTTTTAGAAGTATTTTGGCCGCCTTAAATTTCTCCCTGATTTCAAAAGGTATTGTATCATTCTTGCATTTCACAATAACGAAACTTTTCTTAGCTTGGTTTACAGCTTTAGTTATAGCGGATGAAACATCTAAACCTTTAGCAATACCAAAAGAAACTTTTCCCTTGTAATCGCCCACAATAACACAAGCTCGAAACTTCATTCTCTTTCCGCCCGCCATAACTCTGGTAACACGCGCTAAATCAACTAATTTTTGATCATATTCATCCTTTTTATCGCCATCTCTTTTACCAAAACTTCTGCCTGTATTTTTCTTTTTTTTATCATCATTTTTTTCCATAAAATATAATCCGAACCTACAAATTATTATCCAAATGATACGAAAACTCTAATAGTAAATCCGAATATTCGGATTTTTCGTGGCATTCGGATATTTTTCGGGGTATTCGGATTATGTTATATTTAAAATTCTAGTCCCCCTTCTCTTGCGCCATCGGCTAAAGCCTTTACTCTGCCATGATATAAATAACTTTTCCTGTCAAAAATAACACTTTTTATATTATTTTTTAAAGCTAAATCCGCAATTTTTAATCCAACATTTTTAGCCCTTTCCGCCTTTTTTCCTTTCTCATCTTTCATATCATTAGCAGAACATAAAATATTCCCAGTAGCCTTATCAATAATTTGCGCGTAAATAAATTTATTACTTCTAAAAACTATAACTCTGTAAAATTTATCACCCTGTTTTATTCGCTGTCTAACTCTTTTAGCGCGATTAATTCTTTTATTGTTTTTATTTTTAATATCCATATCCTCAACAAAACAATAAAACAATAAAACAATAAAACAATCACACCGCACTAATCCTTATCATCCGACAAAACTATCACATCTCATGCAAGGAAACTATTGAATTTTGTTTTTTTGTTTTTTTGATTTTTTGTTTTTTTGTTTTTTTGAAATTATTACTTCTCCCCTCCCTTTGCCGCTTTACCAGATTTTCTTCTTATAACCTCATCAGAATATTTTATTCCTTTTCCTTTATACGGTTCGGGCTTTCTTATTTTTCTTATATTCGCCGCCATCTGCCCTAATAACTGTTTATCAAAACTATTTAATATTATAACATTCTTCTCTATTTTTGCAGAAACATTATCAGGCAAAACAAATTCTACTGGATGAGAATATCCTACATTTAATATAATTTTATTTTTTTCTTGCGCGACCTTATAACCTACGCCGTTTATTTCTAAACTTTTCTCAAATCCGTCTGTAACTCCTTTTACCATATTAAAGATAAGGCTTCTAAATAAACCCCAAAACGCAGAACTTCCCTTTTCATCAATTATACTAGCGCTTACTTTTATTACTCCATCCTCTATATCAACCTTTATCTTAGGATTTAATTTTTGTCTTAATTCCCCTTTAGGACCTTTTACAAATATTTCTTTATCTATAATTTTGACATCTACTTTCTCAGGGATATCTATTGGTAATTTTCCTATTCTTGACATATTTTTAAAATTTAAAATTAGTTGTTGTTAAAATAGTAATAAAATAACCGTCCCGCCAGAGTCTCCCCCTACAGGCTATCTAATAAATCGTTTTTATCATCTTAACTGAACGACGGCAATTGTCATCCCGAGCGTAGCCGAGGGATCTGTCGCTTAAATAAGCCTTTCTTAAAAAACAGATTCCTCAACTACGCTCCGCTTCGTTCGGAATTACACTTTTTAGACAGCCTGCCTAATGGGACTCTGGCGAAAATTTGATAATTGTGCGTTTTTAGCGTCGGAGTCCCCTCTGGGAGACTGCCGACGAAGAGAATATTGGTAAAATTTATTTTTAATTTTTGACTTTTGATCTTTAATTTTCTAGTATATTTCGCATATCACTTCCCCGCCGAATCCTTTAGCTTTAGCTTCCTTATTAGTCATTAAACCTTGAGAGGTAGAAATAATCGCTATTCCAAAATTATTTAAAACAACCGGTAGCTCCCCTTTCTTCCGATATACTCTCCTGCTAGACTTGCTTACTCTGGAAAGACTCCTGAACTGCGGCTTGCCATCTTCTTTATATTTTAATTTAACTTCCAGTTCTTTAAACTTATTTTCTATGATCTTGTAATCAACTATATAATTTTCCTTTTTAATAATCTCTAAAATTTCCATCTTAATTTTTGAATATGGCAAAATAATCGCTTTTTTTCTTGAAAGAGATGCGTTCCTTAATCTAGTTAGCATATCTGCTATAGGATCTGTCATCATACTCAATAAAACAATTAAACAAGAAAACAAGAAAACAATTATAAATCACTATTCTTTTGTTTTTTTGTTTTTTTGCTTTTTTGTTTTTTTGAAAAAACTACCAGCTTGATTTTGTTATTCCAGGCAAAGCTCCTTTTGAAGCTAATTCTCTAAAACATATTCTGCAAAGCTTAAACTTACGCATATATCCATGACGCCTTCCGCATCTCCAACATCTGTTTACAATTCTAGTTGAGTATTTCGGTTTTCTATTAGATTTTGCTATCTGTGATTTTATTGCCATAAAAACTTCAATATTTTAATTATTCTTTATAAAAGGAAACCCTAATTCTTCAAGCAAAGCCTCTCCTTGCGCCATATTCTTAGCAGTAGTTACAATAGTTATTTCTAAACCATGAATTTTCTCTAACTCATCTAATTTAATTTCCGGAAAATAAATATGCTCTTTTATTCCAATGGTAGCATTCCCAGCCTTATCTACAATCTTTCTATTTATACCTCTGAAATCTCTTACCCTTGGAAAAGTTATATTAACTAATTTATCAAAAAAATCATACATCTTTTCTTTCCTTAAAGTTAATTTAACACCAACAACTTGCCCGATTCGTATCTTAAAATTTGATATTGATTTTTTAGCTTTAGTCCTAATAGGCTTTTGCCCGGCTATTTTCATTAAAGTACCCTCAATAAAATCAGCATAATCTTTTTCATTAAGACCTTTCCCTAAACCAACATTTATAACAATCTTTTCTAATGTAGGAATTGCATTTGCATTATCAATATTAAATTTCTTTGCTAATTTAGGCGCTACTTCTTCTTTATATTTTTTATTTATTCTATGCATAAGTTTATAATACTAATCGGCAAATTTTATTCAAATCTACGAATATGCGAACACTACAAATTCGCAGATTTGCATATTCGTAGATTTGCATTTCATTTGCAGATTTGTATTATATATGCAGATTTGCATTTCATTTGTAGATTTGTATTATATATGTAGATTTGTATTATTCTATAAATTTTGTCCGCATTTATTGCATACTCTTGCCTTCTCCTTATTTTCTAATATCTTATATCCAACTCTAACAGATTTATCACAGCTTGGACATATCACAAGCGCTTTGCCTTGTTTTAATGGGCAAGGAAATTGTATTTTCTGTCCAGGCTGTCCATCTCTTTGACCCTTTACATGTTTTGTCATTAAATTAATGCCTTCTGCAACAATCAATTCTTCTTTCGGCATAATTTGGATGACTTTGCCAGTCTTTCCTTTATCTTTGCCTGCTATTATCTTAACTTTGTCATTTATTTTTATTTTCATATATATTATAATCCGAACCTACAAATTATTATCCGAATGATACGAATACCCGAATGATCAATCCGAATTATTCGGATGAATTCGTTTTCGGGGCATTCGGATACTATTCGTATATTCGGATTATATTTTCTAAAGCACTTCAGGAGCAAGAGAAATAATTTTATTAAATCCCGCTTCTCTTAATTCCCTCGCAATAGGCCCGAAAATTCTAGTACCCTTTGGCTCCTTGTTTTTCTTATCTACAATAACTGCAGCGTTCTCATCAAATCGTATATAAATTCCATTCTTTCTTCTAAGCTCTTTCCTCGTCCTAACTATAACAGCGTGCAAAACATCCCCTTTCTTTACCATACTATGAGGGCTTGCTTCTTTTATTGAAACTGTTATTATATCGCCGATTCTAGCATATCTTTTCTGATACCCGCCTAAAACTCTAATACATTGTATTCTTTTTGCGCCTGTATTATCAGCTGATTTTAATATGGTTCTATGTTGTATCATACTCTCAACAAAACAATAAAACAATAAAACAATAAAACAATACATTGATTAAATTTTGTTTTTTTATTTTTTTGCTTTCTTGCTTTTTTGACTATATCACTCTCCATCTCTTATCTTTGCTTAACGGTCGGCATTCAACAAAAGTCACTTTGTCTCCTATATGAAAATTATTATTCTCATCATGCACTTTATAATTTTTGCTCGTAATATAATGTTTTTTATATTTTGAATTTATTTTTGTTCTTTCAACTTTAACAACAATAGTTTTATCAGCTTTATCGCTCATAACAATCCCTGTAAAAATTCTCTTTATTTTATCATTTTGCTGTTTTTCGCTTTGCATAATAATTTAAATTAGGCTATCTAGTTGCTGTTGAAATAGTATTCCCCCCCCTTCTTTGAGGAGGGGGTTATGCAATATTAAGCCAAAGTTTAACCTCACCCCAGCCCTCTCCTCAAAGGAGAGGGAGCTTAATTGCGACTATTTCAACAGATACTACTTAGAATTCAAAATAGTTAAAATTCTTGCAACATCTTTTTTTAATTTTGCCATCTCTTTTACATTCTTTAAATTCCCGACAGAAATCTGAAAACGCCTTTGGCGTATAATAGCTTTTTTCTCTTCTGCCAATTCAGCTAAATCTTTTTTTGTTTTTCCTTCTAATTCGCTTACTTTCATATTTTTAAAATTTAACTAATCTTTTGAAATAAACTTAATTTTTATCGGCAATTTATGAGCGGATAGCTCAATTGCTTTTTTCGCCGCATCTTTTTCTAACCCTTCCATCTCAAATAATATCATTCCCGGCTTAACGATGGCGACATAATGATCAAATGCCCCTTTCCCGCCACCCATTCCAATTTCTCCGCCTTTTTTAGTCACAGGCTTATCAGGAAATATTCTTATCCAAATTTTACCGCCTTTTTGCGTATATTTTGCGATAACTCTTCTAGTCGCTTCTATTTGCCTTGAATTTATCCATCCTTCAGTCACAGCTTTCATTCCATAACTTCCAAAATTCAAATCTATTCTTTTAGTAGCAACCCCCTTCCCGCTTCTTCTGCCTTTAAAAGATTTTCTATATTTTGTTTTCTTTGGACCTAGCATAAAAGTATAATACAAATCTACAAATGGAATTCAAATCTGCGAATTCGCAAATCTACGAATGCATTATTTATCCGCATCATTCGCATATTTGTAGTTTTGCATAAAATTTGTAGATTAGTATTATATTTGCTTAAATATATCACCCTTGTATATCCATACTTTTACTCCAATCGCGCCATAAATAGTTCTTGCTACACCTCTCGTATAATCAATATCTGCTCTAAGGGTATGTAAAGGAATTTTTCCTGAAGTTAATTTCTCGCTACGAGCTATTTCCGCTCCGTTCAAACGTCCGGCAACTAATATTTTCACTCCTTTTGCTCCCGCTTTTTCCGCCTTTCCGATCGCCTGTTTTAAAGCTCTGCGAAAAGGAATTCTTTTCTCAAGATCATCAATAACATTCTGTATAATTATATTCGCTGACAAGTTTGGATTTTTAATTTCCTGAATATTAAGATTAACTCCCATCTTGCCAATATTCATCTTATTCAAAACGCTTTTCTGTAATTTATTTTTTAAATCCTCAATTCCAACTCCGGATCTGCCGATTATAATTCCAGGCTTTGCAGAATGAATAGTAATTTTAATGCTCTCGCCAGATCTTTCTATTTCTATCCTATCTAAAGCGGCATCTTTAAGCTTCAAATTCAAAAATTTTCTTATCGCAACATCAAGCTTTAAAAAATCGCTGTATTTATTTTTTGAGAACCATTTTGATTCCCAAGTTCTTATAATTCCCATTCTGAAAATTTTTGGATTTACTTTTTGTCCCATAGATATATCTCAAAAAAACAAGAAAACAAGAAAATAATCGCTAAATTTCTTAATTTCTAATTTCTTAATTTCTAATTCATTTTACAATATCTGCACCTAGCCCTTTATTCATCTCTTGCCTTTCCGCTATCACAATATTTACTTTACTTCCTCGTTTTCTTATCGCGCCAGCTCGACCGAAAGCTCTAGACCGCCATCTTTTCATAGTTACATCCTCGTCAACTGTAATATATTTAACAAATAATTTATCTTTATCTAAATTATGATTATTCCCCGCGTTAGATATGGCAGATTCTAATAATTTAATAACATTAAAAGCTGATTTCTTGTTTATATATCTTAATTGATAAATAGCTTGTTCAACATCCATACCTCTTATCATATCCGCTACTAATCTAACTTTGCGAGGTGAAATTCTTAAATTGTTTAATTTAGCTTTAACTTCCATATATTTATATAACACTAATCTGCAAATTTTATGCAAATCTACAAATATGCGAATACTACAAATAAATAATGCATTTGCAGATTTGCAAATTCGTAGATTTGCATTTCATTCGCAAATTTGTATTATAATTTCTATTTCTCTTTTGCCTGATCCTTCGCCATCTTTCCGCCATGATTTATAAATTTTTTGGTAGGAGAAAATTCTCCTAATTTATATCCGACCATATTTTCTGAAATGTAAACTGGCAAATGAATCTTTCCGTTATGCACTCCTATAACATATCCTACCATTTCAGGCGTTACCGCGCAATCCCTAGACCAAGTTTTTACTACCGTTTTATCTCCTTGCTTTAGCTTGGAAACCTTCATTAATAATCTTTGATCTATGTATGGTCCTTTTTTTAAACTTCTTGACATGTTATTGTAATTTGAAATTAGTAAATTGAAAATTGGACTCATTCAACCAATTACCAATTACTAATTACTAATTTTCTTTTACCTTTTCTTTCTCCTATGAATTATTAATTTACTGCTTGTTTTTCTTGTGTTTCTAGTCTTTACGCCTAAGGCATGCTTGCCCCAAGGTGTTTTAGGATATTTTAATCCAATAGGATTCCTTCCTTCGCCTCCTCCATGAGGATGGTCGCAAGGATTCATAACCTTTCCGCGGACAGTCGGTCTAAAACCTAAATGCCTTGTCCTGCCAGCCTTTCCCCATCGTATCAATCTGTAATCTGGATTGCTAACATGACCAATAACAGCTAAACATTCTTTTCTTACTTGCCTTATCTCGCCTGAAGGAAGCTTTATTTGCGCGTATTTTCCTTCTATCCCCATAAGCAATGCCCCCAACCCTGCGGCTCTTACTAATTCCCCGCCTTTTTCCGGCGCCAATTCTATATTATATACAAAAGTTCCAATTGGAATTCTTTCTAAGGTTGAAGCATTCCCAGCTTTTATCTCTATTTCATCTTTTCTGGAAGAAATAACTTTGTCGCCGACTTTTAATCCAATCGGCGCAATTATATATTTTTTTTCTCCATCCGCATAGCAAAGCAAAGCTATCCTCGCATTACGATTAGGATCATACTCAATAGAAACTACTTTAGCAGGTATATCATACTTATTTCTTTTAAAATCTATTATTCTATAAAATCTTTTCGCTCCTCCTCCTCTATGCCGCACAGTAATCTTTCCGCTGGAATTCCTTCCGCCTTTTCTTTTATTTATAACTTTCAATGATTTCTCACCGCCTATAGCAGTGACATCGCTAAAATCATCAACGCTTGATTTACGCCTTCCAGATGTTGTAGGTTTGTATATCTTAATTCCCATATATCTTTGACGAACGAATAAACATTATTTAGAACGAATTCACACAAATCACTAATTCGTGATTTGTGAAAATTCGTCACTACTTCGCGCTTATTTGTTTTTTTACCCCATAGACATTGATGCTATCTCCTTTTTTTAATTTAATGATAGCCTTTTTCCTGTTTTTTCTTTTTCCTCTGACTTTTCTCATTCTGCCTACTTTTTTACCTTTAATATTTATAATATTAACATCCGTGGCAAGAACTCCGTATAAATCTTTAATCGCCTTTTTTACTTCTATCTTATTAGCTTCTTTTACGACTTCAAAAACATACATGTTATTTTTAGCTAAATTTGTAACTTTTTCCGTCATTAAAGGTCTAATTAAAAATTTACTAATCTTTAAATTTGCATATGATTCTTCAGATACATCATTTTTAACGATTTCTTTTTTAACTTGTTTTTCTTCTAGAGAATCAGCTTTTGTTATTTTAGCATCTTTATTTTTAACTTTCAAATCAGCCTGAACTTCCTCTTTTTTTGCATTCTTTTCACCCAAAGATTCAACCGCTTTATCCTTTTTTACCTTCTCATCAGAAATTTCATTATCTTTATTTTTTTTAAAAACTTTATCTAATAAACCCATATATTCTCAAAAAAACAAGAAAGCAAGAAAGCAATAAAACAATCACTAAATTTCTTAATTTCTTAATTTCTTAATTTCTCTATTAACACTATATAATTTCTCAATGACTTCCAGCCCGGCTTCTTCCATAATCACATATTCATACTCTAACAAATCTCTAATATTTAAATTATTCGCTCCAATAACTTTTAATTTTTCAATATTTCTGCTTGCTTTTATTAAATTCTCAGCTTTATTCGTATAAAGCATCAATATTTTTTTCACTCCCAACTGTATTTTTCCTTTTTTCCCGTTTTCCACTTCTTTGCCATCTTTATCGTCCATAATATTTTTAAAATTATTCAACATTTCCTTCATTTTCTTAGTTCTCGCTTCTTCTAATTTTAAAGCATCCAATAAAACAATCTTTCCATTCAAAGCTTTATCAGATAACGCCATATTTAAAGCTTTCTTTTTTACTTTTTTATTTATTTTTACTGCAAAATTTCTCTCATTGGTCGGACCGAAAGTAACTCCTCCGCCAATCCATAATGGAGAACGGATAGAACCATGTCTCGCTCTTCCTGTACCTTTCTGTTTCCAAGGTTTTTTCCCTCCGCCTCTTACATTCGCTCTGCCTTTCGTGTGCGCTAAAATATTTCTGTTATTCGCCATTTGCGCGATTAAAGCCTGTCTTACAACCTCCTCTTTTACAGGAACTTCAAAAACATTAGGAGCCAGTTCAGCTTCTCTGACTTTCTCTGCTTTTATGTTGTATATATTTAATTTCATTTTAGTTAATAGTTATTGTTGAAATAGCCGCGTCATTGGGTGAATACTAATTTTTCTCCTCTTCCCCATTCATGATTCCTGATTCATGATTCCTGATTCTTCCTCCTGCTCTTCATTCTTAACTTCATTTTCCGCTTCTACCTTTGCAGTTCTAACTTTCATCTCCCCTTCCCCTTTAATTTCTACTAGTCCATTATATGCTCCCGGTATTGCTCCTTTTATGTATATTAAATTATTCTCCTCATCAATTTTCACAACTTCTAAATTTTTAACTGTAACATTCTCTCCTCCCATTCTTCCTCCCATTCTCATACCTTTAAATACATGGGCAGGACCGGTTGAACCGATAGAACCAGGCATTCTTAGCTGATCTTTATGTCCATGGCTTGCAAGACTTCCGCTAAAACCATGCCTTTTTACAACTCCTTGAAAACCTTTTCCCTTGCTAACGCCGGAAACAACCACAATGTCTCCTTCCTTAAATATTTCAACTCCAAAAATATCGCCAACATTTAATTCAATTTTATTTTGCTCGTTTTCTTTATCTCTCAATTCTCTTAAATTTCTAGATCTGTTCTTAGTATTTTTCAAATGCCCGCTTTCAGGCTTATTTAATTTTCTAGCCTCGTCAAAACCTATTTGAAAAGCTTTATATTTATCTTTTTCTATTTCCTTTCTCTGTGTCACATAACATGGACCGGCTTGCACTAAAGTGCATGAAACAACAGTTCCATCTTCAGAAAAAATTTGTTGCATCTCTTTCTTTTTTCCTAAAATAAATTTCATACTTTTTTTTATGCTATCAGTTTTAAATGATGATAAAAATATAATATAAAAAACCAAAGCTTAAATAACATTATTTACTGAATTCAAAACCCCGCCACATTTCTAATGTTACATAAGCTTTAGTCTCTATACTTTTGAAAAATTCTAAAATTTAACAAAATTAAATTTTAATAAGCTATTCTCCTTCATCTTAGCAGAAACTTTAATGGCACTTCGCCTGAAAACGGTTACCAATAAATCATCTGCTAACAAATACTTTATAAAAATAAATTTCTTAATATTCTTCCGCGAACTAACTAATCTACATTTTTATCTCTATATCAACTCCGGCTGGAAGGTTCAATGTCATCAAAGACTCCATAGTCTTAGCATTTGGTTCTATTATATCAAGCAATCGTTTATGCACTCTCATTTCATATTGATCTCTCGCATCTTTATGAACAAAAGTTGATCTATTAACAGTAAAGATGTTTTTCTGCGTAGGAAGCGGTATCGGTCCTTTAATCGCCGCGCCTGAACGTTCCACTGCTTCTATTATAGTCTTTGCTGATTGATCTATAATCTTATGATCATAAGCTCTTATCTTAATTCTAATTCTTTCACGGACGCTCTCATTATTTTCAACAACAGCAGGACTATTAGATTTTAAATTATCTTCTTTCATTGTAGTATTTTTCTTTGGCATTTTTATGGTTCTAGATAAATTTTCTATATTCATTAGTGATCTGTTATGCAGATAGGAAGTAATATATGTTTCTATACTTTACCTTTAATATTTTTTCTTGTCAATATGCTCACATGTAACTGCTAACTAACTTCGGCGGCTCCATAGTCCCAAAGCCGAGCCTAAGCGAAGGATTCGGGCTGTGGAGCCGATTTGCGAATTGCGCTGAGTAAATATTTTTGCAGAACGGCTCCACAGCCCCATTTTTTCGCCCGCCTGCGCAGGCAGGTTCCTCAAAAATGTAGGACTATGGAGCCGCTGGTCTGTTATTGCGAAAACCAGTGAGCAGTTACACTCACATTGTATTTAGAGTGAGACTTTGAACGCAAACCCCCGCACAGTTGCGCTGAGCGGGGGACAAAATATATTTTATTTGTCTATCTTTGTAACCACTCCCGCGCCTACTGTTCTTCCGCCTTCTCTAATCGCAAATCTTTGCTGTTCTTCCAAAGCGATAGGAGAAATCAATTTTATATTCAATTTTACAGTATCTCCCGGCATAACCATTTCTGTTCCTGCTGGCAATGTAATATCACCGGTAACATCAGTAGTTCTTATATAAAATTGCGGTTTATAACCAGTAAAGAAAGGTTTATGTCTTCCTCCCTCTTCCTTGCTTAAAATATACACTTCGGCGATAAATTCTGTATGAGGAGTCACATTTCCCGGCTTTGCCAAGACTTGACCTCTTTCAACATCGTCCTTCTTAGTTCCGCGGAGCAAAAGTCCAGCGTTATCTCCGCATCTTCCTTCGTCTAAAGATTTATTAAACATCTCAATTCCAGTAACTACTGTTTTGCTGGTTGGTTTAATCCCGACTATTTCAACTTCTTCGTTTATTTTTACAATTCCTCTTTCAATTCTCCCTGTAACAACCGTGCCTCTTCCTTCAATAGAGAAAATATCTTCAATCGGCATTAAGAATGGTTTATCCACAGCTCTCTCCGGCACAGGGATAGTTTCATCAACCGCGTTCATTAAATCCATAATTGGCTTTACCCATTGTTCATCAGTAGGATTTTCTAAAGCTTTTAGCGCAGAACCTCTGATTACAGGGATGGTATCTCCCGGGAATTCATATTTCTTAAGAAGATCTCGGACTTCTTCCTCAACTAAATCAACTAATTCCTTATCTTCAACTTGATCAACTTTATTTAAAAATACTACTATATAAGGCACGCCGACTTGGCGAGCCAATAAAATATGTTCTCTAGTTTGAGGCATTGGACCGTCAGTGGCAGAAACCACTAAAATAGCTCCGTCCATCTGAGCGGCGCCGGTAATCATATTTTTCACATAATCCGCGTGTCCCGGACAATCAACATGAGCATAATGCCTTTTTTCAGTTTCATATTCAACATGAGCAGTATTTATAGTAATGCCTCTTTCCCTTTCTTCTGGAGCATTGTCAATCTGATCAACTGTTTTAGCTGATGCGCATAAACCCTTTTCTTTTAATACCGTTAAAATAGCGGCGGTTAAAGTAGTTTTCCCATGATCAACATGACCGATAGTGCCGATATTGATATGAGGCTTATTTCGTTCAAATTTCTCTGCCATGTTATTAGTATAATCCAAATACTATAAATTAAATTTCATACATACAGAATAATGATAAAAACAAAATCTATAGTTTAGGATTACTTTTACAAATTTTATTTTATTATATATTAAAACAAAAAAATTCCTTTAGAATTAAGCATTATCATATATATTTTAACACTTTTAAAAAAAAATGTCAAGGGTTCGCGCATGCTATAAAAAATATGCAGATTTAGGCTTTTCTATCTAGTAATTTTATAGTTAGTCATATCATTATTTTTTATTCAATTTTTTTTCAATAAAAAAATCGACAAATTTATTTCGCGAATTTTTGCAAAATAAATCTGTCGGCATATATTAGCTCTCATCCCCCCCAGTGATATTTATCATCTACGGCAAGCTCGGATACGCCTTTCGCATTTCCGCAGGAATATACTAATTTGCTAAACTAAATAGGATTTGCTATAATAAAATAATATATTATTAATTATTTTAATTATAGCAAAATCTATGTACAAAATCAAATTGTCCAAGTCAGAGCTTAGCAAGCTAAAAAGTAAAAAGAAAAAAGCAAAAGACAAAAAAATATATC
>JAZDEU010000031.1:0-2895 GCA_043808545.1 bacterium
GTTTCTGTTGAAATAGTCGCGTCATTCTGAACCCGAGCGCCAGGAGGGCGAAGAATCCCAGTGTTTTTTTGCTTAGCCACGGGATTCTTCACCCCGCAAGCGGGGTTCAGAATGACGCTGGAGACACTATTTCAACAGATACTATTTAGTATTTTGTATAAAAAATTTCTACATGTTGTTTAATGCTATATACTTTATACTTTATACTTGCTACTGCCCCGCCTCACTTCCCAGTCTTCCACCATTCCACTTTCGCGCCCCCATGTTGCCCTGTCCCCATAACCGTCGTATAAACTAAATTAATAATCATCCATCCGGCGAGAACGATAATAAGCCCGACTGCGGCGGCGGATAATATATTTTTTCCCTTTGTAATTTTTTCAGAATTCCCCGCGGATAAAAGCCATATAAATCCTCCATAAATAAAAAACAATAAAGCAAGACTTCCTGAAATCGCCAGCATATAATCTATTAAATTTATCGCCAATATTAAAAAATCATCAACCGTGCAAGGAGGATCAGCAGGTTTTTTCGTTATATCTTGGCAATGCGGTAAAAACCCATACCCTTCCGCGGCGCGGGCAGGGCGTAAAATTCCCACAGTAAAAATCGTTATTATAAAAAATATTAAAAATATTTTGCGCATTTTAAAACTTTCAATTTTATAGGGAGTGTCGCCAAACGCTTAGCGCGTCATTCTGAGCCCGCTTTAGCGGGCGAAGAATCCCGTGGTTAAGCGAAAAAACTCTGGGATTCTTCGTCGTTCCTCCTCAGAATGACGCAAAAACGCCATTCGGCGACAGTCCCTTATAATTTTTAATTTTATAAATAATTTCTTAATGTCCTAATTTCAAAATAACTAAACTCTCAATCTACAGTTTAAAAATTAAAAATTGAAACATTATTTACAAAATTAAAAATTATAAAATTAAAAATTTCTAATATGTTTGCTGAACTTTTTTCGCCGCGTCATTTAATGCTTGCTGATATATTTTCTCATCACTGCTGTTTCCAATAAAATTTATCATTGCAGAAAAAATTTCTTCTGTCGCCCCGCTATTTTTCCCTTTATACCAGCTTTTTGAAGTTAAAACTTGCTTCGCAAAAGTAGCAATATCCATATCATCTAACTGGCTATTCACTAAAACTCTTAATGCCGTAGGTCTTTTTACGCGCGCTAAATATTTCCCGTTTTCTTTCGCGTCAGCCGCCGCAAATTGGATAAAATTCCATGCGATGTCTTTCTGCTTTGATTTTTCAGGAACAACTTCAACCCAATAATTTGCGACATTTATTCCCGCGCTTCCAAGACTCGCCTCGCTAATTTGCGGAACTTCTGAAATTGCAAAATTTAATTTTGGCGCGCTCGCTTTTATAATAGGCTTATGATAGCTATATCCGAAAAAGAAAGCGGTTCGTCCCTGTATAAACGCATCTAAAGAATTCGGCATCTCATTATTCCATGTATAAACTTCTTTTGAAGAATCGGAAAAAGCCTTGTAGAACTGCAATGCTCTTACTGCAGGGACATATTTGCTTTCTCCGATCGGCATATTAAAAACAACTTTTCCGCCGTCGCTCATAACTGCGCCATTTTGTATCATCAATAATGATAGAATATCTGAAAAACGAGATATGTTCGCGCTCGTTCCTAGAGACGCGGCGGATTGTAAAATATATCCGTCTTTATCATACTTCGTTATTTTTTGCACATCTTCTTGAAATTCCGCCCAAGTTTTCGGAGGAAAAGGAATAGCATTCGCATTTAATAAATCTCTGTTATAATATAACGCAAGATTATCAATATTAAGAGGTAAGCAATAAATTTTTCCATCTCTTAAGCAGTCGTCATAAACCGCTTCCACAAAATCATTTTTAAGTTGCATCAATGAGATGCTTGGAATTGTTTTTATTGTAGTAATAGTTTCTTTTTTTATTGAGCCTGTAATTTCTTGGAAAGGAATTTGAACTGACGCAGGCATCGGTTCTAAATTATTTTTATACTCGCCTATCCATGTATTATGTATAGAAAATAAATCAGGCCCCCTGTCCTCTGCAAAAGCCTCCAAAAGTTTTTGATTATATTCTTCCGGTCTAAATTTACTATAATTTATTGTTATATTTGGATGAAGCGCCTTATAATCAGCGAATAGTTCAGTAAAATCCGCAGTATTATTAAACACTCCCCAATAGGAAAGCGCGACGGGTTGCATCGCCGCCTTCTCCGCCGCAGACTGCATTTTACAGCTAAAACCAGCAGTCATTAGAAAAATGGCTACGGCAAATAAAAGAGTTAATTTAAAAATTTTTCTTTCTTGCATCTTTTTCTGAATTAAAAATTAACATTTTAAAATCCAAATTTCAAAGCTCAAATTATTCCAAATCAAATCCAAAACTCAAATTTCAAAATCTTTCTATTGTTTCTTATCTTTCGGCAATAGAATACTGGAAAAAATTAATGCTAATTCATGCGCTTCTTTCCAAGGTTTCCTGCATTCTTCCTTCCTGCTTAAATTCGCTCTCGCTATCATTCTTAGCCAATGCATTGTTTCCTTCGCCTCTTTTTTACATATTGCGATTTTATGTTTAAAATCTTTTCCTGATTCAGCTCCGTCTGCTTCCATATAATTCGCTCCTATGCTTGTTCCAGATCTTATTACCTGATTTATCAATGATTTATTAACCTCATCTTTTTGCAGCGCCCTCGCAAAATCAATTATATTTTCTCCAAATTTATACTAATTTGCTAAACTCAATAGGATTTGCTATAATAAAATAATATATTATTAATTATTTTAATTATAGCAAAATCTATGTACAAAATCAAATTGTCCAAGTCAGAGCTTAGCAAGCTAAAAAGTAAAAAGAAAAAAGCAAAAGACAAAAAAATATATC
>JAZDEU010000032.1:0-7121 GCA_043808545.1 bacterium
GCAGAAAAAAAGCAAGAATTAGTTAAGTATCTGAATAAAAATTATCGCGGATATATATCTATTGATGACGCTATAAACGCGCTTCTAAATAGAGACACAAAAACTCTGCTCCCGACTGAATTTATCTTAGCCCTAGTAAAATGGGAGGAAACGGGTTCCACACCGTTTCTTATTGCTCCCTATCAGGAGGATTTATGCTGGACAATAATATTTATCGTCCAGCATATAGCCGCGTGTTGTCGCAACACGCGGCTCGTCACATCGTCGTGGAATAAGGGCAAACTTCCAGCCCTAAAAAATGGAAGCCAACAAGGTTCACAACAGGCAGATCGCAAACTTGCAATCTGCCTGTTCTTTTTTTCAACAAAAAAACAGCCGATTCGACTACAAAAATTTAAAATCTAAATTCTCATAACTCCAGCAATATCTTTTCCAAATGATCATTTAATTCCTTTTTGCTGATATTTTCACTATCCCCCTTAAAATAAAGGGTTATGGGAACTAAAAAATTATCAGCTTCTATTATTAAAATAATCAAACGAAAAGATTTACTTTTACCTTTAGTAATATCATCACACTTCAATCGCATTTTATAAACATTATTTCCAATATGCGCGGCTTTCTTCTTATCAAAACCTCCCAACTCTTTTATGACCGCCCCTTTTAAACTCCTGTACTTTTTTATATAATGTTTTAATTGCTTGCGAAAATAAGGCAAGATTATAGTTTTGTACTCCATACCCTATAAATCAGCTAATTGATTTTTTAAAGAATCAATTTTACCGCCTTTATATTTTTTCACAATCGCATTGCTTAAATTTTCTGCTAAATAATCAAATCTTGCATCTTCATCAATCTGCTTTTTTAAAGATGAGTCAATAAAAGAAATAGCGGCAAATCTAAAAAACTCGGCTTTACTGGCAAACCCTTTTTCTTTTATTGTTTGGTTCACCTTTTGTTCTAAAGTTTTTGGAATAGAAAAATTTATAATCGCCATAGAATTTATATGTATTTAATATGTACTTAATATATATTATATTACCAAGCAAAAAAAAACTGGTATATCACCGCTATGTATTGGAACTGTAACAAAACGATTATCACTCCCATTTTTCAAAGTTAAATGACTGCCTCGCTGATGAATTTTTATAAAACCAACCTGTTTTAATTTTTTTAAAACTTTTCTTGCAGGCATTGGACTTAATTTTGACATAAACTGAAAGTTAAATTTTTTCAGGCACAAATAATTTAAGATATGTGCCTTCCGTCTTAAAAGCAGGTTTTGGAATTTCCGCTTTATCTGTCATTAATGTTTCTAAATAACATAGAGACGCTTCCTTAACATTAACTTCAGCTTCCGCAAATGTTTTACCAAACGAAGAAACATGATTTAATTCAGGAATTGTAGCTATAACCTGAGCAGTTTCTTTATCAAGTTCGTATTCAATTTTATATTCATATTGTTTTAACATATTTTTACTTGAACCCTAACTATCTCAATTATTTTATTCATACCCGCATTATAGCTAAATAAAAACATAAAGTCAAATAAAAATTTTTTCATTAACTACATCTATCGCTAGCTATGCATATGCGATTTCACCCATTCTGGAATCGCTCTCACGCTACGATCAATTTTACTCAAAACTCCTTCCTTAGAAGTTAATTTCTTAAATAAAGCAACCCAGCTGGTCCATTGAAAAGCTGATAAAAGCGCTCCGACAAATCCGATTATAATAAAATTTATAATAGCCATTATGATTATAACGAGCCATGCGCCGACAAAAAATCCAGACAAAAAATAAATAAGCGCTATTGTCGCTAAAGGCAAGGAAACTAATATTATAACAGAAACTACAGCGAAGCCCGCGATAATATTTATTAAGAAAAGCATTAACGCCATCTCTAAACTCGCTACCCAATTATTTAGGAAAAGATCAATCGCAAGTTTAATAGCATCTATGAAATTCTCCTTTTTTAAAACGACATAAGCAACCGCGTATTTAGCAATAAAAGAAATAATTATTCCAAAAGAAACTAAAATTAAAAAAATTAAAACATATAAAACAATGCTAAACAAACTATTAACGCTCGCTATAAGAAATAATAAAGGAAGCCCAAGTCCGAAGACGATAAACAATACTAAAAGTTTCGCGATAATATTTAATCCTAAAATCGGAGCAAATTTTTTTATTCCTGAATCAATGCCCTCGTTATAATCTATTTTCTTGCGAGCAAGACTTTTATTCGCGCCCTCTATTAAAGCGATTTGACTCACTATGGCCATCCAAATAAAAAATCCAATGAAAAATAAAATCGCAAAAGCCGCCATAAGAATTAGCGCGAATTCTAAAGGATTATAACTTAAAAAATTTACTACTCCTCTGAAATTCCCCTGTCCCATCCATGCCATCGGACGGATAAAATGCATGCCTTCTCCTATTCTAATATTATTCAATAATTTAAGAAGCACTTGATATTCACCGCCGTTTCCAAGTAGCGCCGCAAATAATCCGAATGACCATAAAAGCTTATTGTTTTTTACAACATCCCACGCTTGTTTAAAAATTTGGCGATAAATATTTTTTACAGCAGTCATAGAAATATTTTTTTCGCATTGTTGTATTCGCTTAAACGAATGCGGACAATACGAATGTAATTTATTAAAATATTATATTTATATTATAACATTTTTTAAAACGCGCGCCAATAGTAAAATAAAAAATTCCCAAAATAAAAATTCCTCTGTTGGAATAATTTTATATTTTTATAACATGATAATATATTTATGCAATTTGTAATTGCACCTGCAAATTTACTTTTTCATATTTTTCTGCATTCATTGCATTTCTGAATAAATCAGGTCTTTCGTCTAACTCTTTCAATCTTCTTTCGGAAATTTTTACATATTTTTCATTTGCATCAATGCCGATATAATTTTTCCCTAATTTTTTAGCCGCTACGGCGGTTGTGCCGCTACCAACAAATGGATCAAGTATAACTGCATTTTTAGAAAAAGATGACAATTTAATTAAATATTCACAGATAGCTAACGGTTTAACAGTTTTATGGTCGTTATACTCGCCCTTTTCTTTTTTTGTCGGTTTTGGCAAAAGAAAGGTTTTATCTATTAACTCATTAATACTATCAACAGTAAAAACATTTGCAGGATACATATTATCGCCAATCCTAACATTGGTATTTAATAAACCAACCTCATGCTTTAGCATATTATTAAGATATGTTTGGTCAGCTGGTTTTTGCGCCATTGCTATTGGCTCAAAACATGATTTAATTTGCGGAGTTTTCCAACCATTTAGTTTTTCTTTGATTTTTTCTTTTGATTTCCCATCTATGTCCATTTTTTCAATAAAGTGATCAACCCCCATTGCTTTAGCTTGATTTTGAGTATAAAGCCACATAAAAACGTCCCTGATTTCAAAACCGGCATCATCTATTGCGGAAGCCATTCTATGATATAATCTAGGGCTGGAAAACGAAAAGAAAAAACCGCCGGGTTTTAAAATCCTAAAAATTTCTTCGGAAATTTTTAAATACCAAGCATAAAATTTTTTCCCCTGTTCCTTGTCAAATTTCATTCCTGCGGGAAGCGATTTTATCACATACTGATTATTCTGATTTGACACTTCTTCATAATCCCAATTATTATCAAGTTTATCTAAAAAATATGGAGGATCAGTTAAAACAACATCAATTGAATCGGTTGCAACTTTAGGCAAAAATTCTAAAGTATCAGCGCAAATTATATTGTTTATAAATTTATTGTTTTTCATTTTATTTTTTAGAATAAGGATTTATGCCCTTAAATTCTTTGTATAATATTTTATAAATTTTTTCTTTTACATCTTTATCAAAATTTTTAACAAAATTTGCATCTGCCAATTTTATAACTCTGCCTTTTTCGTCATAAACCCATCTATTTCTATCGCCTCTATTGCACTTTTGGCATTGAGGAATAATATTTCCAGCAACAAGCGGTTTGTTTGGATCCATATGGGCTTTTTGTAAAATCGTTTTTGTCGCAGGCCAATGGAAATGAGGTTTTCCGTCTTGCGAACCGCAAGTAGCGCAACGATAATTGTACTTTTCTTTTATTGTATCCCAATCGTCAGTTTCCGCAATTCTGTGTCCTTTTTTAAATCCAGGATACGGTTCCTCTAACGTCCAAAGTTGATATGCTCCTCTTTCTATTTTTAAAACAATATTATCTCGCCCGCCAGCTACTATCCACCAACCCGCTTGCGCTCCCAAATGTCTCGCTTGTTGGACATCATTTGTATTGGGATAATAACTCCTGACAAATTTAGTAAGTTCTTCTTTGGTAACTTTTCTAGTATTTGGATAATCATAAGCGAGATATACTAAAACCAACGCGTCTTTTGTGATTTTTTTCTTTGAATCATAAAGTTTAGGCAATTTTACTCCAAATTGCGCCAAATATTTTTTATGGTATTCGCTAATGGTTTTGTAAATGCTTTCTATGGATTTTTTGTTTAGAATAAGGCTGTCTAGCATATTTTTAGTATAACATTTTTCGCAAAATGCGTAGTTAGTGCCTGTTGAAATAGTCGCTGATTTGAAGGCGACAGCTCGAGCTGTCGCCTTCGTTAAGCGAAAAAATATTTTGCAAATTAACTATTTCAACAGACACTAGTTAGTTGCTGTTGAAATAGTCGCGTCATTCTGAGCCCGAGCGCCAGGAGGACGAAGAATCCCAGAGTTTTTTCGCTTAACCACGGGATTCTTCACCCGCTAAAGCGGGTTCAGAATGACGACGGGGACACTATTTCAACAGACACTAGTTAGCATAAGAAAAAATAATATAAATTAAAATTATTTAAGATTTATTAGAATTATAAAAAACATTAGATAAAATTTCATATGCCTGTATTATACTTCTTTTATATGCAAAAATCAACAAAAATAAAATGCCCATATTTATATACAGGCATTTTAATTATTAAATATTTTTTTAATCTATGCAGTCGCTTCTTGGGATGTCTTTTCTTCTTTCGCAACTTCCACTTTTTTATCTTCTTTAAAGATGGCTTCAAAATCAGCTTTTTCTATTGTTTCCTTATCTAATAAAATCGCTACTATTTTTTCTAAATATCTTCTCTCCTTGTTTATTATTTCTTTCGCAGTTTTCTTCGCGTTTGTTATAAGCTCAAAAACTTCATTGTCAATCAATTCCGCTGTCTTCTCGCTATAATCTCTTTGCTCATGTATCTCGCGGCCTAAAAATATTAAATCTTCCATATCGCCAAAAGTTCGCGACCCTAATTTTTCATTCATCCCATATTGCGTAACTATAGTTTTCGCAAGCCGTGTCGCTTGTTTTAAATCATTAGAAGCTCCAGTCGTCACTTCATTAAATATTTCTTCTTCAGCGACTTGTCCAGCGAGCAAAACTGCTAAATCATCTACAAATTCCGATTTTGTGTGAAGATGTTTATCTTCCGTCGGAAGTTTTAAAGTATATCCAGCCGCTCGTCCTCTTGAAACTATTGAAACCTTATGCACAGGATCCGCATTAGGCAGCATATGAGATACAAGCGCGTGACCAGCTTCATGATACGCTGTTATATTTTTTTCTTTATCATTTAAAATATGACTTTTCCTTTCAGGTCCTAATAATACTTTTTCAACACTCTCTAAAATCTCATCCTGACCTATTTTATGTTTATTTCTGCGAGCGGCTAAAATCGCCGCTTCATTTAAAAGATTCGCTAAATCCGCGCCTGAAAATCCCGGCGTCCTATCCGCAACAGCTTTTAATGAGACATTTTTTTCTAACGGCTTATTTGAAGTATGATGCTTTAAAATCGCCTCCCTATCCTTTATGTCCGGATAATCAATAAATACTCTTCTGTCAAATCGTCCGGGACGCAAAAGCGCTGGATCTAATACATCAGGCCTATTCGTCGCCGATAGAACAATAACATTTGAATTCGGCTCAAACCCATCCATCTCAACTAAAATTTGGTTTAAAGTCTGCTCTCTTTCATCATGAGATCCGCCAAGCCCCGCGCCTCTTCTTCTCCCGACAGCATCCATCTCGTCAATAAAAATAATGCAGGGAGCTTCTTTTTTCGCGCATTTAAATAAATCCCTTACGCGAGACGCGCCGACTCCGACAAACATTTCCACAAATTCAGATCCTGAAATATGGAAAAAAGGAACATCCGCCTCGCCCGCGACTGCTCTTGCCATAAGAGTTTTTCCAGTCCCCGGCGCTCCTATCAATAAAACTCCTTTCGGAATGCGCGCGCCTATATCTGTAAATTTTTTAGCATCTTTTAAAAATTCAACCACTTCTAATAATTCTTCCTTCGCTTCTTTATTTCCAGCAACATCTTTAAAAGTTATTTTATTTTTTCCATCTTTTTTTTCCGCTTTTTTCGCGCCAGACTGTCCGAACATCAACGCCTTAGAATTAGCGCCTTGAACTTGGCGCATCATAAGCCAGATAAATAAAACTATTAATAAGAATGGCAGCAAAAAAGGAAGCACAGCGCTTGCGGCAATCATCATAGCGCTTTTTTCTTCTCTGGAAATATCAATATTAGCTATTTTTGCCGAATCAATGCTATAATTTTTTACAATGTCGCCGAAAGATTCTTGAGGAGTTTTTACTATTTCTTCTTTTGAGCCATCTTTTAAATAAATTTCTAATTTTTCATCTTTCTCAACTATTTTTGCGACTTTATCATTATTAATATTTTGTATCATCTCGCCGATATTGCTTTTTTTAATTTCTGTTGCCGCGCCTGCCAAAGGATCATTTTTAGATAAAATGCTAAATAGTCCAGCGATGACTAGAAAAATAACTAACAAAATTAAAAAATTTTTAACTAAATTTTTCATAAAAATATTATGGAAATTAAACAAGTAAACACATCTGTAGAGACGGAGCATGCTCCGTCTCTACAACGAAATATTAAAATTCCTGTAAGTCTAATTAGTTTCTGTTGAAATAGTCGCGTCATTCTGAACCCGAGCGCCAGGAGGGCGAAGAATCCCAGTGTTTTTTTGCTTAGCCACGGGATTCTTCACCCCGCAAGCGGGGTTCAGAATGACGCTGGAGACACTATTTCAAC
>JAZDEU010000033.1:0-7521 GCA_043808545.1 bacterium
ATCCAGCAACTTCTTAATTTTTTTCATGATTTAATTATACCAAAATTTTAACTCATTAAAAAGATGTTTTATTCGTTAACTAAAAGAAATTTATCAATTTTAAATATCTAATTTACCCACACGTTTGGGAGAAGACCCTAACTTTTTTGCATAATCCAAATCTAAATTACTATCCTTCTTTACCAAGAACTATTACAATATCCGCCGTACTGCTTGCAGTGGATTCCTGCATCCATACAGGATAATTAAATAAAACATCCGCGTCAAGCTCTTTTTGCAAAAAAGAAATGGTATTTTTAAATTTATCAGACTCTAATGTATAGATAATTGTTTTTGTGAAATTCTGTTTTTCCGCATTGCCGACTTTTGCGATATTAAAATTATTACTTTTTAAATCCATTGATGCTTGATACGCAAGCCCCGGTATTTTTGTCCCATTCATTATCTCAATCTCCGCAGTTTCCTTCGCGGCATCGGCAGTCTCCGCTAAAACATCGGTCTCCGAAAAAATATTCTCAGCTAAATTTTTAATTGCATGAAAATCTCCAGACTTTGTCTGCAAAACATACATATTAACGCCATCTTCAACTGCTATGTAATGATCTATCAAAAGCCCTTCAGGACTGTTGTCTAATACCTTTTTGGCTACTTTATTCATTTCAATGTCCTTGCTTAAATTAGCAAGTTTTAAAATTTCCGCGACGCTCAAATCCGTTTTTAAATTATCTTTTAAATTATCTATTATCTTAATTATCCGTTGCGGGTTTAGCAAAGTTTTAAAAGAAACAATTTTTTCTTTTAAAGCGGTTAAAACATTTTGCTGCCGCCGAGCGCGGGCAAAATCATTCCCCTCAACCCCTAAACTATGCCGAGATCTCGCGTACTTTAAAGCAAGCGAGCCATCCATGCATTTATCGCCTTTTTCAATATTAAGATATTCATACCTTGAAGATATAGGATACGCGCATTCCTTTCCTCTTATAGGATACTGATAATCAATTAAATTATTTTCCACATTAAGACAAATTCCTCCGACAGCATCTATAAGTTTTTCAAAACCGTCAAAATCAATCCTGACAAAATAATTTATACTTTGCCCTGTTATATTCTCTACAACTTCTCTTGTTAATTCAACTCCTTTCCCTTCCCCGCTTTGCTCCCCGAAAGCATTCGCGCTATTTATCCTATACCATCCATAATCTTTTATCGGCACATATAAATCTCTTGGGATTGAAATCAAACTTGCCTGTTTCGTAGAAGGCTTTAAACTGGCTAACATTATCGTATCAGCAAGTTGCGGACCTTCATGATTTCCTCCGCCTACTCCTAAAATTAAAATGTTTATTCTATCATCCTCTTCGCCTTTTAGAGATTTGGATTTAATTTCTATAAAATTGCCTAACTGATCAAGAATATTTATTTTCTTTAAAGAATTAAAAATATAATGCGCAAAAAAATTGTCATTTTCTCCAGTATTGCTATTAGCGCTTCTGGCCGACGATGTTTTTACAAGAAGAGCGTTTAATGAATAAACTAACGCGACAGTAGTAAAAACAACACAAAGAGTCATTGCAATCTTCGCGGTTTTTTTTCGTTTAAATTTTTTTCTAAACAATTCTTCTTCGTTTAAAAAATTTATGTATTCTTCTGGCATAAAATTATTTTTTTTCTCAGGAATTATGTTAACCACTCCCTATGGCAAAAACCACGGGGCGTGAATATGAGATGAAATTAGAAAGGTTATTTTTTTACGACCCCTTAATTCTGCAATTTGCTAAATCAACATACTTTTTCTCTTTTTCAATTCCTACCCAATTCTTCATAACTTTCAAATTTATCCCATTCATCATTTACGGGTATTACTTCTGTTCCGTTTTCTCGCAAAAGTTTTCTATTTGTTTATTCATTTTTTTATTTAAAAAAATCTTAAACTTCCATTAATTATCTATTTTACCGTATTAAGCAATTCGTTATTATAATCTCGCATTGTATCTTTATTTGTTGGTTTATACAAAATATTTTCTTTATATTTTAAATAAACTTCGTTGTCAGAGTGGTCGGTTAAAGTTATGTCGTCTTTTACAACTTCCAAAACAACATTTCTATTTTTATTTTGAGTGATTTTTGCGTGTCTGAAAGCGTCAATATAAACCATATTTTCCCATTTATCTAACATTTTGAAATGATGAATATTTTCTGACCACGCAAGCGGGACAACATGATGAAGTTCAAAACCAAGAGTTTTTACAACCGTTTGTTTTACAAAATACTGATATTTTTCGTTTAACGACCTATCTAACCTCGTTGTTGTCTCGCTAAAACTATTTTGTCCCTCTTTTAATACTAATTGTTCGCCCCGCACTTCAAAATATACTGTCTGATTTAAAAGATAATATACTTGAACGATTTTATTGTGCCAGTTATGAAAATCTTTTTTATTAGGTTTTGATCCAACAAAATTTTTTGGTTTTAATTCTACTTTTAATGTTTCTATAACAGATTTCCTTTGTATTGAAGTTAAATTTCTGTATTCCTTGATAAGTTCAACTGCCCTATCTGTATTGATGTTAAAGTCAGATTCTGTGCCAATGGCGGAAACAAAAAACATATACTCATAAATACTGATTTTATCTATATCATATTCTTTATCTCTTAAAATATCTAAAATAATATCAATGTATCCGCCGAGCAAACTATCTATTCCTTTTGAGAATATAAAATATTTGTCTAAAATAGTTTTTGCCTTGATTAACTTCAAACCCTGATTGCTTATTGAAACATATTTAACATTTTGCCTAGAAAAAGAATCCGTTGGTTCTTTTTTCTTATCATATCTTTCAATCAACCCCATTCTGTGAAGGTCAACAAATAAATTTTTTCGCATTGCGTCTTGTGTGCCTATTCCCTTTTTACTACTAATGCCTTTTGTTTTTTCTTTTGCTTCATTACAAAATTGAGCATAAATAAATTCCTCGGAATTATTTTCTGGTCTCTTAGAAATGTCGGTTGTCCGAATTGCCATTAAATTTTGATCTGGGGCGTATTTATCCAGTAATATAAAGCAATGCGATAATCATAATTCTCTTAAATATCTATGCCCAAATTCTTTTTTGCAATCCTCGCATAAATTAGAATTTTCTAAATCCAAAACTATATTATTTTTACAATATAAACATAGCAAAAATTTATTTTGCTTTTTATCTTTATCAAATTCTTTTTCTAATTCTAATATGTAGGCGGTTGTTTTTTTACACATACTCTACCAAATTTTCATTCCAATTATATTTTTTAAATTTTTCAAAATTTGGAAAAAACTCTTTTCCGGATTTATACATTTTGAAAATTCTATCAAAACTCCAGATCTCTGTCCAAAATTTTATTTCGCCATTAAACATAAAAATTTTTCTTATTCTTTCTAGTTTATTAACATTTGAAACTATAATAACTTTTCTTGCTCCAAACGATTTGGCAAGTTTCAAGGCATCTTTATCTTTTTCCACGCTTCCTTTGTCGCAAACTTCAATGGCTAAATACAAATCATCGCCCTTATACCATAAACAATCAATATGATAAGGGGAATTATCTATCCCAATAGGTTTGCTTTCAGTTAAAACTTTAAAACCACACCAATTTCCTATATTTTTTAACATATCTATCGTAGTAGCATGAATATTTTCTTTGACAAGATTATTCTCTTCGGCTATTTCTTTATATTCCTCTTCAGCTTTTCTAATTTTAATTTCAGGCATATATTGAATATTCAAATTTTTTAATAACCTTAATTTCTTTTCATCTGCGGCTAAATAATCATAACGATTAAGATAATCTGTTATATTATAATGACCGAACAGTCTCAAAATATACAAACCGTTTTTCATTTTAATAATAGGTTTCCATTGCCTAAAAGTTGTATGGTCGGTTGCCTTTGAGTCTCTTAAAATTTCTATCATAAAAGATAAAGGGATAATAAATGCTTGTTTTTCATTTTCACACACAAAAATTTGGAAAAAATTTCTATTTTTTTCATACATTTTCTCAAACTGTTCTTGCTCTATTCCAAAAAAATATTCTCCTCTATTATTCAAACTAGCATAAATAACATCAACAAATATTCTATCCTTATCTATGGAGTAAATTGTTCTGCCGAAATTCTCATCTTTTTTTACTTTAAAACCAAAACTTCTGATATTATTCAGAACCTTTTCTTTAATTCCGTCTATTGTTTTTTGATCTTTTCTCATGCTCATATATTTGTTTAAATTATCAATAAAAATTAGGTTTGTAAAAAAAATTTCTTGGATAAGGATAACTACCAAACATCAATTTTTTACTTGGATTAGTTCTGTTCCAAATATAAATATCCAAAAGAAAAAGCCCTGTATTATTTAAAATTGAATTTTCAATATCGCTGTTTATGTTGAATATGTGGCGGTTAAAATGAGTGTCTAAAACTTTTTTGAACATAGGCATCAGCGGAGTGTTGACGATCAATTTTCCATTTGGCTTTAGTACTCTTTCGCATTCTTTCCAAACCTGCAACATTTCATTAACATATTTTTTATAATCCGCAATATCGCCAATTTGCCCACGAATCTTTTCTGACCTTTTATCTTTTTGATAACCGTCAAGGGAATAATCTTTTATATTGAAATATGGCGGACTAGTAACGACCAACTGAATAGAGTTGTCTGGCAATTCTGTCATTTTTCTTGCATCTTTAAAAAATATTTTATTTAAATAATCCATAAAATTTTAAAAAGTATCACCATAAAGAACTATGCCTCTATTCATTTCTTGGGTCTGGACATTCTTTAAACAACCCGCAGTACCCTTAGAACAACTTAATTTAATTTTTACACCTTTTTCTCTTCTTCCAATTTTTTCTTCAGTTCGGGTATTACTTTTTTAAAATCTATAACCTCCTGCATTCCTCCTTCCGTATCTCTGATTAAAATTGTCTTATCAAGAACTTCCTTCTGCCCTAATATAAGAATATATTTAACCTTAAGCTTGTTAGCCATATCTAATTGCGCCTTTAAATTATCTACTGAAAAATTTTCAACTGCAATAATATTTTCTTTATGCAGCTCCTCAAAAAGTTTCAAACATTTAGTTTTCGCGGCATCTCCTAATTGCGCGACAAATACATAAGGAGAATCTCCTTGCGGAATAACCGCATTTTGTTTCTTTAATTGAGCGATAACACGTTCTATTCCAACGGCAAAACCGCATGCAGGAGCTGGCTTTCCTCCTAAAACTTCTACTAAATTATCATATCTTCCCCCGGCGCTCAAACTTTCTTTACTGCTTTCAGAATTTCCCGCTTCGTCCGGATGTATTTCAAAAATAGTTTTAGTGTAATAATTTAAATTTCTGACCAAATAAGGATTTAATTCATAAGGAACATCTAACTCATCTAAATATTCTAAAACTTTAACAAAATGACTTTTGCATTCCTCGCAAAGCCAATCTACAATCTGGGGGCTTTCTTCCTTCACAAAATCGCAACTCTTTTCCTCGCAAGCTAAAATTTTTAAAGGATTTTTATTAAGATTCTTTTTGCATTCTCCGCAAAGCCTTGATCTTTTTCTTTTTAAAAATTTCGTGAGCTCTCTTGCATAATTCGGACGGCACACCGGACATCCAATGCTATTTATATACAACTTTACTTTTAAATTTAATTCATTTAAAAAGTTATAATTAATAAGGATTAATTGCGCGTCCAAAACAGGATTTTTTTCGCCTAAAGCTTCTAACCCGAACTGCCTGAATTCCCGCTGATGCCCTGATTGCGGACGCTCATATCTAAACATATTTCCGACATAATACATCCTAATAGGCTGTAGCATAGCCTGCATCCCGTGCTTTATATAAGCGCGAACGACAGCCGCGGTTCCTTCCGGCCTTAAGCAAACATTATTTCCAGATGATTCTGAAAAACAAAACATCTCCTTTGTTATGAGATTGCTATGTTTTCCTAATGCGCGCTGAAAAAGACTCTTTTCTTCCACGATGGGAGTTTCAATTCTTTTATAACTATACTTTTTTGTTATCTCGTCAATTTTTTTCTGTATAAAATCAAAATAAATTTGCTCTGAAGGAAGAATATCCTTCATCCCCCTCACGATTAAAGGAGTTTTAAATTTCTGGATTTTAATTGGCTTCGCGTCATCTAGTCTATTTTTTGGTCTTCTCCCCATAAAAAATGAGTATTAGACTGTAGAAGAATCTTTTTTGTCATTCCGACCGAAGTGGAGGAATCTTAGATCACCTTTAACGCCGTTATTCTAAATGACGCGGAAGGCGCAATAACAGATCACTCGGCAAGCTCGGGATGACACAAAAATATATTCTTCTACACCCTAAATATAGAATTTAGAATTATGAATACTACAATTTTAATTCATGATTCATGATTCTACAAATTATAATCCTCATGTTTAAATATAGAAAATCTGTCTAACGGCCACCCCCTAAGCCATACTTTTCCAACTATTGAATCTTCGCTAATAGCTCCAAATGTTCTGGAATCCAAGCTCTTATCTCTATTATCCCCAAACACATAATACTCTCCTTTTCCTAATTCTTCCATCTCCGTTCCTCTCGTATTTCTTCCTTCCTGCAAGTACGGCTCGTTAATTACAATCCCTTGCGGATTTTTTTCATTATAAATCTCTATTCTATTGTCAAACACTTTAACTTTTTCTCCCGGCAGTCCTATTACTCTCTTTATAAAAAATTCTTCAGGATTCCTTGGATTTTTAAAAACTATAATATCTCCCCGTTCAGGCTCTTTAAATTTATAAATAAATTCATTTATGATCAAATAATCTTTATCAAGAAAATTAGGCTCCATAGAAGCGCCCTTTACATAGAAGGGCTGGATAATAAAATATCTTACCGGTAAAATTATAGCCAGCGAGATGAGAACTGTTTTTATAACTTCGCCTAAAAATAAAAAAAAGCTGGTAAACTTTGACCTGCGGCATATTGTGTCATCAACGCAATCAAAAGATTTATCATCTTCATCTTGCTCCTCGCTATTTTGACTATTTTTTAATTCAACCATATTTTTAAAAAATTAGCCTTCGGCTACCCGTCAGACTAGCGTCATCCTGAGGAGGCGTTAGCCGACGAAGGATCCCATCGCTCACACGCTTTTCACAGTCTGCCTCTCGCGCTCTGCGAAACAAAATTAATAAAGTTATATTTATAAAATATCATATTTAATATTTTAAGTAAAGCGTTATAATTTTATTTTATTTCATGATATGGGACTGTCGCCAATTCGGAAATTCATTAAAATAAAAAAACAGCCGAATGGCTGTTAAAAATATAAAAATTATCCACAGATTTACTATGGAAAAAAGGTTAATTTTGTGCTAAAATTAAAGTAAATTTAATAACTTTAATATTAAAATTAACTAACAAATCTATGGTAAAATTTGAAAACAAAATAAATAAATTGCTCCTTGCGACTGAAGAAGAAGTTTTTGAAAAAATAGTTGATCAGGAGCATCC
>JAZDEU010000034.1:0-7622 GCA_043808545.1 bacterium
ATCCAGCAACTTCTTAATTTTTTTCATGATTTAATTATACCAAAATTTTAACTCATTAAAAAGATGTTTTATTCGTTAACTAAAAGAAATTTATCAATTTTAAATATCTAATTTACCCACACATTTGGGAGAAGACCCAAATAAAATATATTTTGTTTATTTTAAATTTCCCTCTCAATTTCCTCCGCCTCTCGATTATAATGATAATCCATACAGTCGCATTCTTTATTATTGCATCCTTATGAGCCGCTATGGGAATCACCGCATTTATCGCATATAGCGGAAACTAAAAAATATTCGTTGCATTTCAAACAATGGTAAATCTCCTCATCGCAAAATTCCCCTTTTGAATCATACCAAACATCTTACGCCGTCTTACAAGTCGGACACTTAAACATTTTAAATTTTTTCTTTGAAAAATCTTTATGTAATGCCATATTTTATCTAATCTTAGCTAAGATAGCAAGTTATCCACAATTTCTATTGATTTTTTAATATTTTTGTGGTATCCTTTTAACAGGTCAGAGTAGTAAGGGGAGATGTTAAAAATTTGTTTAACTATCGCTAATACCCTTGCCAGCACTTAGACCGATCATAAAGTCTCTGTTTATACAGGGGCTTTTTGATTTTTATTACTTGTATCGCATGGTTTCCAATACCAAATATTGTATTTCGGATAATACTCTTCAACAAGAGATTTAGAATATTTATTCCAATGGTCCAACAATAAACTCTCTGCTCCTAAACTTTTTATCAAATAATTTCTGACATTATTTTTATATTCCGTATTCGTCGGCTTTAAATTGTTTAAAATAGAACCGATTAAAATATCATTGATTTGATTTATATGATATTCTTCCAAATGCGATTTAATTTCGGTTATTTCTTTTAAGGTTGGATTACATTCATCATTACAATGCTGTCCGCCTATAACGCAAAAATCACGTTTCATAATTTCAATGAATTTATCTCCATTGCAACGCGTCAACTCGTCAGTTAGTAGCACTCCATTATATATATCATCTGCATTATGCGACAATAATAATTCCGCAAATTTTTTATAAGCTCTCGCCATCTTTATTTTATTATCCTCGCTTTTTCTGCCAAAATAGTCCAAATTCATTACATTTTGATCAATGACAATAGCTCTAAAATAGCTGGTGCTTTTCATAAAAATATCAATCGCTTTGCAACATAAATCCTGCCTTCGTTTTGTTGTGCAATTATTATATTTGATTTCTAAAGAATTTCCATCTCGTCCGACAGCCCCAAGTTCTTTTTTGGCTTGAAGCCACTCTCTATGTAAAAACTTTGGATGCGGATTAAACAACGCTCCCAATATTAAATACCTGTGTTCATTATCATAAGATTCGTCAAAATATATTAACATAAATTTATTTCAAATTATTATTTTTTCAAATTTTAAATTTTTAAAAATTCTATTAGCAAGCTCCGTTTTGCCACCGCCAATTTTTCCTTTTATAATCAATATAATTTTTTTATTTAAACTCATAATAAAAAATTATCTAAAACCTCTCTAATTTGTTTAATATGCTCCTCTTTCAATTTTGGATTTAATGCCCACACTTGTTTTGGACGACTAAATTTTTCTCCTGCCCATCCCACACTTATCATGCCGACTTTTATTCCGACTGGGAATTCTCCTCTTTTAGAAAATGCGCCCAAAATACCGCCCAATGATTTTCCTTTTAACTTAATTACTTGCCCCAATTCATCGTTAGTAAAAATTTTCTTCTTCGGCCATTTTTCTGCCATGTATTTTATAATTTTTAGACCGTCGCGAGAAAAGGAACCAAAATAACTCTGATCAATTTTTGGAATTGTCGTAGACATAAATATAATATTTAATAATATTATATCAGTTTTAAAAATCTTGTCAAGCTTGTATTAGTTGTAATGCTATGATGCCTCATACTCCACTTCTCCCATAAATCTGCTATAATTAAAAAAACACCACAAAGGGTGTCTTACATCTTTGCCTGCCATGCTTTAAAAACTTTTAAATGGAAAATTTTAAATTAAGATTCTAATTTTGCATTTACATCGCCTAAACAACTTTGATGACGCATATCCCACCATAAAAACTGCGCTGATTGCAAAGAGTCTGGATCTGCATTGCTTGATGCAAGGCTGATAAAATAATCATTAAATTTATTTTTTGATTTTTCTGATGCGTCTTTAGCAGTATTTCCTTTTAATAAGGAAATCATCACTTGATTTGATGAAGCCATAAATGGCTTAGCTTTAGGGTCGGCTAACGGCTTAGAAACATATTTACTGTCGCAAATAAAAATAAACTCATCAGAATATCCAATATAAGCGGCTGTTTTCTCTTCTGCAACTTTTGCCCCTAATACTTTGGCGGAATTGCAAGAAAGGGCGTAAGTTATTTTATTATTTAAAATTTTATAATTCTTATTAACGTTTACTAATTCAATATTATCATGTCCAGCCACATTTCCATCGTCTCCATGTCCGTTTAAAAATACTATCTCGGGGTTTAATTTTTCAACTCGTCCTTCAAATTCAGATTTATTCGCTTTTTCTTTTGACAAATCACAAATTTCAATTCCTTTTTTCTTTGCAAAATCAATAATCTCTCCTGCCCAGCTGGAGAGATATTTTGTCGTGATGTCATGTTGAGGTCTTGTAACTATTAGTTTCATATCGCCATAGCTTGATTATTTTTAAATGATCTTAACCATTCCATTTGGATTTCAGCTAATTTTTCTCCAATTTTATCTCCTTTTTCCACTCTCTCAACTAATTCATCACGAGTAAAACTTCCTTCCGAACCGAGAGAAATTATGGTATCGGCAGACAAAATAGACAAGCGCGCCACAACTAATTTGCGTACTTCTTCGTTGGATAAAACATTTTTATCTTTGTCTTTTTTCATAATAAAAATATTAAATAATTTCTAATTTTTCTAATTTTTCTAAAATACCCTTGCTCAACGGCGTATTTTCTTTTACTTCAATAAAAGCCACATCCCAAGTAATTGGACGTTCATCGTCTAAAACAAGAATTATCTCGCGCCGTATGCCGAGCGGAAGATTAGCGTATATTTTTAAAAATTTTTCCCTATTTTTTAAATTCATATTGATAAATTATAGTATAGCATAATTCTTTATAAATATAAATGATACTGCTAACTTAAGAAATGAAAAATAAATACTGAATAAATTTTTTTCACAAATGCTGCGGGACTAGGATTCGAACCTAGATAAACAGGACCAGAACCTGTTGTCCTACCATTAGACGATCCCGCAATTATCAATAAAAACAACATTTTCGCGTTTTATCCGCGCCTTCCAATAAAGTAAAAACGATTCAAATAATCTAAGTAAAAGATCCCTCGCTACGCTCGGGATGACAATTCTATTTTTATTCAACCACTTCCCCGCCGAACTCGCTTAAAACATCATCCAAAAGATTTCCGTTTTCACTGCTAACAATTTCTTCCTCTTTTTTATCCTCTGCAACAACTCCGCCAGAACTATAATCTAAAGGATTCTCTGCCGCCATACTGCTATCAACCGTGCTCTCTACTAATAAAACACAATTAAATATTTCTTGCAAGACCCTTGCTATCGTTCCATTATTCTTCACATCCTGTAATTTTTTTGCGTGAAACTCATGACTGCTTGCGATTTTTAATACATTCCCATTAAGCTCTATGGGCTTGCTCACCCTTAAAACAAAACAAAATGATGGATGAGTTTTCTTGATTTCTTCTATAACATCATTCCATCTTCTTTGTATCTCACCCAAAGTCACACTAACTCCCTGCGACGCATCTTTCTTCTCAGTAATTTTATCATCAATTTCTATCTTTTCTTTTTCTTCCGCAATTTCTTCAGATTTTAAATTCCCCTTCTTCCCTTCTTTCTCCTCTTTTCCCTCTTGATCTTCTTTTCCTCCAATTCCCAAATCCCCTTCGCCATTTAAAGAATTTCTAATTTCTAATTTAAAATTTCCTTCTTCCCATTTTTCCTCCTCATGCTCCGTCTTCTCGGCTTTCCCCAATTTCAAATTTCTAATTTCTAATTTCGTATTTTCTTTTCTCCCATCGTCCACGGTTTTATCATCGCTTGATACTTGATACTTAATACTTGATACTGCTTCCTCTCCTGCCGCCTTCAAAATAGCCATCTCTAACGGAAGAGTTTCTATGCTCGTTCTTTTGAAATTATTCTGCGCTTCTAAAAATAAATTTATAATCCCCGCAATTTTTCCTAAACTGTTAGCTTCCGCTATTTTCAAAAGCCTCTTTTCCGTTTCTTCATCAAATTCAATGGAAAAATAATCTAAACCTCCTCCCACCTTAACTAAAATTAACTTTCTTAAAAATTCAATCAAATCTTTTGTGAACCTCTTTAAATCAACGCCTTCCTGCGGAAGTTTATTTATAAAATGCAAAGCTTTTTCAATATCTTTAGAAAAAACATATTCGCTAAATTCCGCTATTAAATTAAAATCAGACCTCGGCATAATTAAATCCGCTGTCTCTTGCGTAATTCTTTTATCATCTAAAAATAATATCTGGCCCAATAAACTCTCCGCGTCGCGCAGACATCCTTCCGCTTGAATAGCAATATTCTTTAATACTTTCTGCTCAACTTCCCTCCCCTCTTCCGCGACGATATAATTAAGCTTTTCAATAAGTTCCGCTGAACATATCTTTTTAAAATCATATCTCTGGCATCTTGAAATAATCGTCGCCGGAACTTTATGAATTTCTGTCGTTGCTAAAACAAAAACTGTATTCTTCGGCGGCTCTTCTAAAGTTTTCAAAAGCGCGTTAAAAGCCGAGATGGAAAGCATATGGACTTCATCAATAATAAAAACTTTGTATTTATTTTTAGACGGGCTCACTCTCGCGCTTGCGATTATATTTTCACGCACATTGTCAACGCCAGTATGGCTCGCCGCGTCTATTTCTATAATATCTAAAGCATTTCCTTGATTTATATTATTGCATGACGGACATTCATTACACGGCTCAAATTCGCCAGCCTTCCTTTTCTCGCAATTTATAGCTTTCGCCAAAAGTCTCGCAACGGTGGTTTTTCCTACCGCGCGCGGTCCGCAAAATAAATAAGCATGAGAAACATTTTCAGCCGCTATCTGATGCGATAAAGTTACTTTTATATGCTGCTGCCCGAAAAGCTCGGAAAATTTTTTCGGTCTGTATTTTTGGTATAAAACTTCTGACATAAAAATTCATAACTAAAATAAAAAATTCACTGTGTTAATAAAAATAATTTAAAAAAATAAAAAACCTAAACTTATTATCTTATCCTATTCCCTCCACCGCCGCCCACTTGCTCTCCCCGCCGGCTGGAATTGTAATTATTATCTCATCCCCAACATTCGCCTTATAATAGGTAATGCTTGCGATTAAAACTTTATACTTTCGCGCGTTATCTAAAATGACAAAATATTCTTTTATCTCCTCATTATAATTTAAGATCCCGATTGCGTTTCTTCTCTCAACTTTTTCTATCTGCTTGTATCTGTACGCGCCATTATGCAAGATTCTCAATTTTAATATATCCCCTTCTACTAATTTTGATTTTGAAGCGTAATTTGCAGGCACCTCGTATGTCTCGCCAGCCTCAGAGATCATCTCAAACCCGTCAAAAACTCCTTCAATAATTTTAGCCGCTCCGATATCTAAACTATCCTCTTTCTTTTCACTTAATAAAACATCCGTAATTTTTTTCTCGTATGCTTTAAGATTTTCATCTAAGTCCAGATCTTTTAAAATTTCTTCTATCTCATCTTTTATTTTTAATAATTTCTTTTTTATAATAAAAGTTTCAACTGCATTCATCTTTCTAAAATCATTCTCACTATTGTTTTCATTGCTGATATTTATTTTCTCAATTACTAGCGGCGCGCTATCTCCCAAAAAATCTTCCTTTATATCTTCTAATTCAAGATCGCATTCTTTTTTATCTTCAAAAATTTCTTCTGAATCATTATTTATTATCTCTTCTTTTTCTTCATCATTGTTCATCTCGCCTAATGCTTCCGCGAGAGAACAAATATCTTGCGAACGGGAATATAAAATTTTCCCATTAGAGTCATCTGAAATTTTGTTTGCGTTATCCATATTTTTGTTTTTATTTAGAAATATACTTCTCCTTGTCATCCCGAGCGTAGCCGAGGGATCTTTTAATAGATTCCTCCACTTGTTCCTTCGTCACTTCGGTCGGAATGACAAAAAACTTTCTCCTACAGCCTCATATTATTTTTTTCTTATCCTATCACATAACCTGCGCAAAAACAAGGCTTTAAATAAGCGCTATACTTAATTATTATCCGTGTTCTGTGTGAATCCGTTTTTTATCTGTGCTAATCCGTCTGCTCTCTCAAACCACTTCTATTTCCCTTTCCAATTTAACCCCAAATTTTTTCTTAACATCCATCTCCGCTAATTCCATTAAATCTATAACATCTTTAGCTTTTGCTTTACCTAAATTAACGATAATATTGGCATGTTTTTCGCTTATCATAGCGCCACCGATTTTCTTGCCCTTTAAACCGCATTTATCAATAAGCCAACCAGCTGGCGCAACGTCTAGTTCCCCCTTAGAGGTGGGTAAGGGGGGTGTTGAACCCAGTTCATGTGTAAAATCAGCGTAACTTACATTTTTAAAAATACTCCCTGCATTCCTGAAAACAAGCGGCTGTTTTTCCTTCCTAAATTTAGCGTAACTTTTTATTTTCTCAACTATCTCATCTTTATTTCCTTTCTTAAATTTTAATTCCGCTGATAAAATAATAAAATTCCCCTTCTCTTTAAAAATACTGCTCCTGTATTTAAACTTGCATTCTTTGTTAGACAATTTTGTAATTTTTTCCATTTCAAAACTTTGGACTTTATATCCTTCAGCTGCGCTCCTGTCTGCGCAGGCAGGCAGGACAAACTTTGGACTTTTAACTAACTTTATAGCTCTTACACTATCAACTATGTCGTCCATACTAACCCCAAAAGCTCCCGCGTTCCCTTTGATCGCCCCGCCGACCGTAATCCCAGGTATGCCTGACGCCCATTCCGTTCCTGATAAAAAATTATCGCGGCAAAAATCTATTAACTTAAAAAACTTGCATCCCGCGCTTATGCTTAATACAACATTTTTCTCACCCTCTTCCTTTATTTTAATATCTCCGCGCATCTCCATTTTTATAACAACGCCATTAAATCCCTTATCTCTAAAAAGAAGATTGCTACCACCGCCTAAAATAAAAATCTTTTCTTTTGTTTCCGCCGTCCACTTTAAAATATCTAAAACATCTTTCTCGTTTTTAGCAATAAAAAAATATTTAGCATTCCCGCCAATCTTAAAAGTAGTATATTCCGCTAATTTTATATTTTTTTCTATTCTCCTTTCATTAAACATATTTTATTCGTGTATATTCGTGTTCCTATTCGTGTTGTTTCGTGTATAATTAGTATCTGTTGAAATAGTGTCTCCAGCGTCATTCTGAACCCCGCTTGCGGGGTGAAGAATCCCGTGGCTAAGCAAAAAAACACTGGGATTCTTCGCCCTCCTGGCGCTCGGGTTCAGAATGACGCGACTATTTCAACA
>JAZDEU010000035.1:0-4525 GCA_043808545.1 bacterium
TCATCCAGCAACTTCTTAATTTTTTTCATGATTTAATTATACCAAAATTTTAACTCATTAAAAAGATGTTTTATTCGTTAACTAAAAGAAATTTATCAATTTTAAATATCTAATTTACCCACACGTTTGGGAGAAGACCCAAAAATAAAATGTGATGTCCATAGGGGCTCATTTTGCGTTAGAACCCGTTTCCTCGGATAGTATCATCTCGCATTAGAGAATACTGCCATTTGCCTTATTTTAAGCTTTATGCTAATATAAAGACATAGTTTTTTATAAAATTAAAGTTTTCCAATTTTAGGATAGTTTTGAAAAGAAGAAAGCATAGCTTAATTTTGTTAAGATAAGTTAGCGCCAGTATTTAAAATAGAAATTTAAAGAATCTTTATGGTTAGCTTTTATCGCTATGAAAAATTAAAGACAATTCAGGTTAGCTAAGCTTTTTAGTTTTTGTTCTTTTAAAATGTTTCTTAAATGGAAATGCAATATTAAATTTATATGAACATCGTAATAACGCTATTGGCAGGTTTAGCTGTGGGAATTTTTGCGGGATACAATCTTAGAAAAAATATAGCTGCGAAGCAAGTAGGTTCTATTGAGGCGAAAGCGAAAAAAATACATGAAGACGCGAAAAGCGAAGAAAAGGAGATATTATTAGGCGCAAAGGATAAGGCATTAGTAATTATTGAGGAAGCGAAAAAGGAAGAAATATCCCGCCGCAGAGAATTAGAGTCTTCGCAAAAAAGAATTGAAAAAAGAGAGTCTTTGTTTGATCAAAAACTTTTAGAGCTTCAAGAAAAACAGCAAAAACTTTATGACAAAGCAAATCAGATTGAAAAAATTAAAGAAGAAATTAAAACAATAAAACAAAATCAGTTAGACAAATTAGAAAAAATAGCCGAGCTTACAAAAGAGCAGGCTAAAGAAGTATTGTTGCAAAATACAGAGGCTGATGTAAAAGAAGCTTTAGTCAGCAGAATGAGAAAGTTAGAAAAAGAATCTTCGGATGTTATAGAGAAAGAAGCGAAGAAAGTATTATCGCTTGTCATCCAAAGATGCGCGGGGAATTATGTAACCGAAACAACAACATCCACGGTTGATTTGCCTTCTGATGAGATGAAAGGGCGTATTATTGGCAGAGAAGGCAGAAATATAAAAGCGATAGAGCAATTAACCGGCACAGAAATTATTGTTGATGACACCCCTAACGCTATTACTATTTCCGGATTTAGCGGAATTAGAAGGCAGATTGCTAAAAAGGCTTTAGAAAAATTAATTCAGGATGGAAGAATCCATCCGACTAAAATTGAAGAGGCGATAGACTCCGCAAGAAAGGAGTTAGCAACTGACATTAAAAAGACTGGAGAGGACACAGTATATAATTTAGGAATCGCAGGCTTAGATCCTAAGTTGATTCAAATAATCGGGCGATTAAAATACAGAACAAGTTATGGCCAAAATGTTCTTCAGCATTCAATAGAAGTCGCGCATTTATCCGCTTTACTCGCGGAAGAGTTAAAGGCAAATACAGCGGTAGCTAAAAAAGCAGGGCTATTGCATGATATTGGAAAGGCCGTTGATCACGAAGTGCAGGGTACTCATCCTGAAATAGGGCGAGACATAGCCAAAAAATTTAACTTGCCGGAAGAAATTATTATTCCTATCTTAACACATCATGATGACAATACCCCGACATTAGAAGCGTTAATCGTAAAAGTCGCGGATACTATTTCCAGCGCGAGAATGGGCGCAAGAAAAGATTCTTACGAGGATTACATCCAACGTTTAGAAGAGCTTGAAAAAGTCGCGCTAGGTTTTGAAGGAGTTGAAAAAGCTTATGCTATCCAAGCTGGAAGGGAAATAAGAGTTATAGTAACCCCGACTTTAATAGATGATTTAGAAGCCCATCATTTAGCGCGCAATATCGCGAAACAAATAGAGAATGAGCTTAAGTATCCTGGAGAAATTAAAGTAAATATTATAAGAGAATTAAGAGTTACGGAATACGCCAGATAACTTTAAAAAAGCAAAAAAACAAAAAACAAAATTTAAGTTTTTTTGCATCTCTTGTAAAAAAGTGTAAAATAAGGTAAAATAGGAGGTAATTAAACGAGCGGGAATTTTAATGGTATCAAAAAATAATTTTTATTTTTATAATTTTTAATTTTTATTCAATTTTTATTTATTTATTAACCAGCCGCGCATTATCGCTCCATTCGCAGAAAAAAACATACTAATGCAAAACTATTTTAATTAAAATGCGACACATTTAGGAGCGGAATTGCCCGTCTGGTTAATAATTTTCAAATTTTCAGGAGTTTCAGTAAGTGAATGTTAAATAAAAATTTATACATTAAAAATTCATTAAAAATTAAAAATTAAAAATTATTGTGTTGAAGAATACACGCACAACTTAATTTTATTTAAAATTAACCTTCATAGATAAATTATTATCTGTGTTAAAAGAAGGGAGGTGACACTCATGAACAAAGCAGAATTAATCAATGTTATCGCCGACAAAGTAGGCGTTTCAAAAAGAGAAGCAGAAGATATGATTGAAACATTCGTCGCTACAGTTACTTCAGAATTAAAAAAAGACGGCGAAGTTACATTAACAGGTTTTGGCAGTTTTTCTGCTAAAAAGAGAGCCGCAAGAACTGGAGTTAATCCGCAAAATCCAACGCAAAAAATCCAGATTCCAGCTATTACAGTTCCTAAATTCAAAGCTGGAAAAGCTTTAAAAGACGCATTGAAATAATTATCTTGACTACATGTAGTTAAATATAAAAACTGCCTTTAAACGGGCAGTTTTTATGTTATAATGAATATAATACAAATCTACAAATGAAATGCAAATCTGCAAATATTTTATTATTCGGAGTATTCGCATATTTGTATATTTGCATAAAATTTGCATATTTGTATTATACTTTATGTCTATACGAAAAATAATCGGCAATTACGGCGAAGATTTAGCTTTAAAATATCTTTTAAGAAATGGATTTAATATTTTAGATACTAATTTTTCTTCTCGGTTCGGAGAAATTGATATTATAGCGGCGAAGATGGGAAAAATTCATTTTGTGGAAGTAAAAACAAGAACAGGAGATTATTGCGGATCTCCTGAAGAAGGATTGACTAGGCATAAAATATCCAGAATTTTGAAAACTTGTCAGAACTATATTTATTCTAAGAGAATAGATACAGATAATTATCAGCTTGATTTAATCGCCATAGAAATAGATAAGAAAGAGAAGCGGGCAAAAATTAAACATTATAGAGCGATACAGTTATTGTGACATTATTGTCTTATTCGTATGCGCTGTATTTGTAATGCAGGGAACATAATTGACAGTAAAGTTAGTTTTTATTATTTAGATGAAATAATTTTTTTCATTTTTTTTCGCCATTCTTCTATCTCTTTGTGATTTCCGGATAGTAATACTTTTGGAACTTTTAATTTTTTCCCGTTCGCTTCAAATATTTCAGGGCGGGTATATTGATGATATTCTAAAACATTTTCAACTGAATGCGATTCATCTTTTGTTGATTCTTTATTGCCTAAAACATTCGGGAGCAACCGCGTTATCGCGTCAATTATAATCATGGCGCCAAGCTCTCCGCCTGTTATAACATAATTTCCGATTGAAATTTTTTCGTCCGTGAATTTTTCTATTCTCGCGTCTATCCCTTCATATCTTCCGCAGATAAAAATAAGCTCGTCGTATTTAGCAAGCCTTTGGGCTTCTTTTTGGTTAAAAATTTTTCCTTTAGGAGTTAATAAAATTATTCTCTTTTTTTTACACACTCCTAACCCCTCTCTAGAGGGGAACGAATTTAGATGATTTTTTAGCGCTTTATAAATAGGCTCTGGTTTCATAACCATCCCAGCTCCGCCTCCATAAGGGGGAGCATCCACAGTCTTATGCTTATCATCTGCATAATCGCGGATATTTATCGTTTTTATTTTTATAATTTTTTTTTCTTGAGCGCGGTTAATAATACTCTCATTAAAATAAGATGAAAATATTTCAGGGAAAATTGTGAGAATTGAAAAAATCATAGTATTACCGTAGAAAAAAATTTTTATTTTTATATTTCGCGCAGTTCTGCGCCTGCCTGTCTGTCCGCGCAGACGGGCGTGGATTGGTCTCGGAAAGGTATGTGTTTAAAAATTTTACGCCACGCCAAACTTAACCCAAAACTCGCTGCCATCCGCAGCGCTCGTAAACCCAACCTCCGCATTCGGATGCGCGTTCACCAATTTTTTAACAATGAAAAGCCCTAATCCCGATCCGTCAGTATTCATCTTATTCGCATTTTTTCCGCGCTTAAATTTTTCAAACATATTTTTCTGGCTCTCTTTCGGAATCCCAATCCCGTTATCCCTCACGCTCCAGACAACTGATTTTTGATCCCTCGGCACAACTCGGGACAAGCTTTTTATTGCAGATTTTTGATTTTTTTCGCCCACTAATTTCCAATTTCCAATTTCTAATTTCTGTTCCCCTTGTTTTCTTGTTTT
>JAZDEU010000036.1:0-11457 GCA_043808545.1 bacterium
GAAGACAATGAAAAAGCAAGATGCCATAAAATTATTTGAAGACAAAAAAGTAAGAGCCATTTGGGACGGAGAGCAGGAGAAATGGTATTTCTCTGTTATTGATGTTGTTGAAGTGCTTACCGATAGCCAAAATCCCAGAAAATACTGGAGTGTTTTAAAAACAAGGTTGAAGGTTGAAGGAAGTCAGTTGGCTACAAATTGTAGCCAACTGAAATTATTGGCTTCAGATGGAAAAAAATACCTTACTGATGTTGCAGATACAGAAAGCCTTTTACGACTAGTGCAATCAATCCCTTCTCCAAAAGCAGAACCGTTAAAAATTTGGCTGGCAAAAGTCGGCTACGAACGGATTGAAGAAACTGAAAATCCAGAACTTACTATTGATAGAGCTATGAAAACTTATTTGCAAAAAGGATATTCTAAAGAATGGATAAATCAACGGCTAAAAACAATAGAGGTGCGAAAAGAATTAACTGATGAATGGAAAGAAAACGGGGTGCGGGAAGGATTAGAATTTGCCATTTTAACTGATACTATAACTAAAGCGTGGTCTGGACATAAAGTAAAAGATTATAAAAAGATAAAAGGGCTTAAAAAAGAAAATTTGAGAGATAATATGACAAATCTTGAACTTGTTTTAAATATGCTGGCAGAAGCAACGACAGCTGAAATATCAAAAGAGAAAAAGCCAAAAAATTTCAATCAGAGCAAAATAATTGCGAGACAAGGCGGAGAAACCGCTGGTAAAGCCAGAAAAGATATTGAACAAAAAACTGGAAAAAAAGTAATTTCCTCAAAAAATGCTGAACAACTTAGAAACTTAAATAAAAAACAAATTACATTAACCTAATAATAAACATCTAATTCTATGAGATCACAAGCGCGCGCGAAAGTAGGAAATAAAGAAGGCAATCCAGGCTATACTATGCCTTCTAGATTTTGCGCTGACAATAAAAGAACTGGAAACACAAAAAACGCAAGATCAACAAAAAACTACTTAGCGCGAAAAAAATAAACAATTTTATCCATTTTCTTCATTGACATACTGCTATAAAAATAGTAAAGTTTGTTGTGTTATACAAAAAACTTTATGAACATAGAAACTCTCCTGAAAATAGCTCCTAAATACAATCCTAACGCTGATTTAGATTTAATTAAAAAAGCGTATTTTTTCGCTGAAAAAGCGCATGAAGGGCAAAAAAGAGCGACAGGAGATCCTTATATAATCCATTCCCTTAACACAGCTGTAACACTTGCTGAATTAGGGCTTGACTCAACAACAATCGCCGCCGCTCTTTTACATGATGCGCCTGAAGATACAAAAGTAAGTTTAGAAGAAATAAAAAAAGAATTCGGAGAAGAGATAGGAAATATCGTAATGCGAGTAACAAAATTAGGAACGATTAAATACAGGGGAATGGAAAGATATATTGAAAATTTAAGAAAAATGTTTATCGCGATGGCGGAAGACATTAGAGTAATTTTTATAAAGTTTGCTGATCGCTTGCATAATCTAAGAACATTGTATGCTCTTCCAAAAGATAAACAAAAAAGAATCGCCGAGGAATCTTTAGAAATATACGCGCCGATCGCTTCAAGATTAGGGATGAGCGAACTAAAAGGAAAATTGGAAAATTTGGCTTTCAGCTATGTATATCCAGAAGAATTCACAAAACTAAATCGTTTAATATCGCAAGAATATGAAAACAGGAGCAAACTTCTCTCCAAAATAAAAATAAATTTATCCGAACATCTAAAAGATGCGAACATAAATTTTATCTCAATAAAAGGACGCGCAAAACATCTATACAGCATCTATAAAAAACTCTTGCGCCATGATCGGGAAATTCTTAAAATACATGATATAGTAGCTCTAAGAATAATTCTAGAAAATGTCAATGACTGCTATGCTACGCTCGGAATAATCCATCAAATATGGAAACCGTTGAAAGGGCGCATAAAAGACTACATCGCTCAGCCAAAACCAAACGGATACCAATCCCTGCATACTACGGTTTTTTGTGAAAAAGAAACTGTAGAATTTCAAATAAGAACAGTGCAGATGGATGAAAAAGCTGAATATGGAATCGCGGCGCATTGGTATTACGACCAAAAAGGCTCTAATAAACCAGACAAACAAGCGATTAAATGGATGGAAGAAATAAATAGTTGGAGAAAAGAAGTGGAGGAAAACAAGCAATATTTAGATTCTCTGAAAATTGATGTTTTTCAAAATAGAATATTTGTTTTTACTCCGAAAGGAGATGTTATAGATCTTCCGGAGGAATCAACTCCTGTTGATTTAGCGTATCAGATACATACTGACATCGGAAATAAATGCATAGCATCCCGCATAAACGATCATATAGCGCAGTTAGACACAAAATTAAAAAGCGGCGATATGATAGAAATTATAATAGATCCAAAGAAAAAAGGACCTAATAGAAACTGGCTTAAATTCGTAAAAACTAATTTAGCAAAGACGAGAATAAAAAACGAAACAAAAAAATTCGGTCTTTTCAGATTCTAAGGCATCGCGCCTAAATATTTTTTATAAAAAAGAGGGACAGTAATTTTTACTGTCTCTCTTTTTGTTTAAATATTTAGGCGGCTATGCTAAATCTAGAGCCGCATTCTTTCCCGCACTTTGCGCATTTTATCACAACTGCCTTTCTCCTTTTTTTGTATGCTAAATGAGCACGGCAGCATTTGCTTGCTTTATTGTCTAACGATGGAAGAATTTCGTTAGCAGATAATTTTTCTTGACATGCAGAACAAACTTGCCGTATGTTTCCAATATAAACAGAGTGCAAAACCGGTGATAGACAACATATGCTTACGGCGCCTAATAATTTTTTATGAAATTTCTTTTCTGTGAGATGACTGCCTTTCGGTATTCGCCAACCTGCCATTGTCGTATCCTCCTTAAGAAAGGTTGAAAAGAACAAAAAATTAGTAAAAATCCTTCTTTTAGGATTTAAAAAGAAAAAGACATTATTTCTTTCTATTGAAAGAAATAACAATACCGCCTATAAAAATTAAGGCGGTGATAATAATAACCCACCTCAAATTCATAAGTAATTCTAAAGAACTATCACTATTAGATATATTATTATTTTTTATATAATTAGCAAGTTTTACTCTTGGCGAAATGCACCTTAGCGCAAGGCAATTATTAACCGCGTTTTCAACTTCAATCGGATAATTACCCTCTATAACCTTATCTCCAATAAAAAGCATAGGACTTCCTCCAGTGCTAGTCCCATACGCTCCGACAAAATCTAAAAATAATTCCTGATTATTTTTATCCGCCATATCGTACGCGTTAACTTTTACATTAGGATTTCTTTTTATTAAATCAGCTAAAAATAATTTCATTTGCGCGCAATAAGGACATCCTTCCTGATAGAAAAAATACACATCCACGCTAAATTGAGCCTGCGCTTTCGTAAAACGGCACACTGCGAAACCTGCAAATATTATCATTAAACTTATTATAATTTTTTTTGTCATATAGTTTAAATTTATTTACTCAATCTCAACTTCCCCGCCACCCCGTATAATCACCCGCGAACCTCTGAAAACTTTCCCTGAAATCAAATATTTTGCTAAAAGAGTATCAATATTTTCCTGTATCGCCCTGCGCAGCGGACGCGCGCCAAAAACAGGATCAAAGCCAATGCGCGATATCCAGTCAATCATATCATCCGTAAATTCTAATTTTATCCCTTTCTCTTTCATCCTGTTCGCCGATGATCTTAACATAAGACGCGCTATCTCTTTTACATTATCCATAGTGAGCGGCTTAAATACTATTATTTCATCAAAACGGTTTAAAAATTCAGGTCTAAAACTAAGCTTCAATTCGCGATTCATAAGCGCTGTCTTAATTCCTTCCATACTGCTATTCTTCTTTATTTCTTCCTGAATAAAAGCTGTCCCAGCGTTAGATGTAGCAATTATAATAAGATTTGTAAAATCAATAACTCGTCCCCTATTGTCAGTGAGACGCCCGTCATCCATAACTTGCAAAAATAAATTTAAAATATCAGGATGCGCTTTTTCTATTTCATCTAAAAGCAAAAGGCTGAAAGGTTTTTTCCTGACTTGTTCTGTTAAAAGACCAGTCACTTCATAATTATCCGGCGCGCCGATTAAACGATCAAGACTATCTTTATTTTGATACTCGCTCATATCAAGCCGTATCATGCTGTCTTCCAAACCGAAATAAACTTCCGCGACTGTTTTTGCTAACTCAGTTTTTCCTACTCCAGTAGGACCTAAAAACAATAAATTCGCTATCGGTCTTTTTATGTCTCTGAATTCAACTCTCGCTCTGCGCAAAGAATCTGCGACAGCTTTTACCGCTTCAACTTGATTGATAACTCTTTCATGAATTTTATCTTCAAGATTGATTAATTTTTCGCTTTCTTTCTCTGTAATTTTATTAAGCGGAATATTAGTTTTTTGAGAAACTAATTCCGCGATATCTTCGGCTAAAATTAAAGAATTTTTCCCTTTTTTCTTTTTAACATAAATTCCCGCTTCCTCAATAACATCTATGGCTTTCTCTGGCAAAAATCTGTCATGCATAAATCTTTTTGAAAAAAACAAAGCTTGTTCAATCGCGCTGTAAGTAAAAAATACTTTATCCTTAGACTCAATCAAGCTTGTTTTCGCCTCTAAAATTTTAATAGCGTCATTATCTTCCGGTTCGTCAATTGAAATCCTCGTAAAAGTTTCGATCAACCCGGATGGTTCAATGTACTTCGCATAATCCATCGGCGTAGCGGTGGCTAGCACAATGAGATTATATTTTTTCATTCCTGATGTTAAAACTTCTGATAAATCAAGACTACCCTCGCGCCCGGCGCTAATTCCTATCATAGACTCAATGCTGTCAATAAATAAAATTATATTTCCAGACCTAGCGGCTTCATTAACAGCTCTAAGCAGCCTATCTATAGATTCCAGCGGATTTGCTCCGCTCACAAGCCGCGCGAGACTTAAACTTATAAGCCGTTTGTCCTGCCAGCTTTCTGGGACATCTTCCGCTACCATCATCTGCGCAATTCCTTCTATAATCGCATTTTTCCCGACTCCAGGGTTCCCTGTTAAAATTACTCCCTTCTGCCCGCTTTCAAAAATTCTAAAGATGTCGGCTAACTCCTTCTCGCGTCCGATGCAGGGCGATAAATATCCATATTTTGCTAAAACAGTTAAATCTTGGCTAAACTGATCTAAAATAGATGTCGCGATAGCCGTCATCGCCTTATTCATATTTCCTTTCGGCTTAAAAAATGATTTCCGCCTAAACCTTTGCCAATTTTTAAATATTTCATCATTTATCCTAATCCATTCTATAACATTATACAGCTTATTGCGATCAACTTCTAACGAATATAAAATATCATTTATAACTCCATCTTTAAATATGGAAGGATATAATATTTCATTATTTATTAAACTAACCAAAATATCATCAACATCCGCTTTTTCTTTTTTACCGTTATACGCTTCTAAATAAGCGTCTAATAAAATCCGCTTTAAAAAATACTCGCTATCCGCATATTCTCTATCAAGCCCTGAAAATCTTTTTGACATCTCCAGTTTCAGGCTCTCATAATCAAGCCCCAATCTGAAAAAAACAAATTTAACTTTTTCAAAAAACATCAATGCTATTAAAATATCTAAAGGGTTAATCTTAAAAATTTTTTCTTTTCCTCCTCCAGCCATTCTGTAAATCTTTTCAACTAAATTAACAGCTTGCTCAGTAAAAGATGAGGAGATTTCTATCTCACGCTTATCTTTAAAAACTTTCTCATCTCTCACTTCTTCCGCATAAGACTTCTTTTTATCAACTTTTCCAATACTCTCCGATTCCATGCTTAATCTATAAAAAAAATATAGAAACAATAAAAATCCCGCCCAAAAAATTGCTAATAAATAACTGCTTCGCGAAGATTCCCCGTATAAAAAAACATTTAAAATTTTATCTGCATCTTTTATAAGATATAAATAATAAAACAAAGAAAGAACGGCTAAAAAACTTAATATCAATAAAATAAAATTTATAAGCTTATCTATAAATTTATGAGCTTTTCTTTGATAAATCTGGAGCGGACTCATCCCTAAATCCCAATAATAAGTATGCTCGTCAATTACTAATTCTAAACCGCGCCCATGGCAGCGAAGACATTGCTTTTTATCTTTTTTCCCTTTTCCATTGCACTCAAGGCAAAGATTATATTTTATGTTGTTAGGTTGAGAAGACATAAAAAATAGTAAACTTATTAAATTCAGTAAACGCGCATACCGCTATGAATAATCGCGTCATCCTGAGCGTAGCGAAGGATCCCGCCGCTTACAGCACGAACATTATCCATCACTCGCGCCACGGGATCCTTCACCCCGCAAGAGGGGTTCAGGATGACGCGCAATATTAAAACTTCTGTAAATTTAATTATCCAATTCCCTTATTTCCACTGCCGCCCTCCCAGCATCCTCTAAACTAATTCCAGAATGGTTTGGCAGATTAACACTCTGCAACGCGTATTTCTCAGCCTTTGAACAAGTATTTTGTTCATAAAAAACACCCGCTAAATTAACACCTTTCGGAGCAATTACATTCCTATACCAATCGCCTAAATATATATTCTTTTTACACGCTTTTTTAATTATTTCCTCCGCATTTTCAGCAAAAAGCGTATATCTCAAATAGACTGGCTCACTTTTATCCCAAACTTTTGGAAATTTTAATTCAGTTCCCTTAAGTTTCTCATTATAAAATTCAGCTATTTCAAAACGATGCTTATTATATTCTTCTAATTTTTTAAACTGCTGTAAAAATAAATAAGCGAGTACATTCGGCATTTTATAAAAGAAATCCTTTTTCACTGCCACCCGCATAGAAAGCGCGTCATTCTGAGCCCGCTTTAGCGGGTGAAGAATCCCAATCTTAGACAGTTTATCAGTTGGATGATAGCAGCCATTTTTTTCTTTCTCGCTTAAAATCAAAGGAATTAGCCTTAACTTTTTTGCCGCATACATTATGCCTTTCCCAACCTTTCCTTTATTATACCATTTTAAACTAATTGACGCCAATATAGGATATAATAAATTTTGTGCTATTACATAGTATGGGGGAAATTTTATAGTTCCCCCATTGATGATAGTGTGTTTCAACATTACACTATCATTATTCACACACAACATCCCTCCGTTCACAGAAGAAATAACTTTATCGCGTCCAAAACTAAACATAGAAATATCACCAAATGTTCCGACTAATTTATTATTATACTTCGCGCCTAAAGAATGCGCGCAATCTTCTATTAAAATAATATTCTCATTATCTCCCTCCCCTTTGAGGTGATGGTTGGGGTGAGGTTTTCCCGCGCACATTTTTTTTATCTCATCAATCCGCGCGGGATTTCCAAAAGTATGCTGGACAATAACCGCCTTTGTCTTATCTGTTATTTTTTTAGCCAGCTCGTCAGGATCTAAATTAAGAGATTCGTCAATGTCGCAATAAATCGGTTTTGCGCCTGCTTCTATAATAGCATTGGGAACACTCGCGCAAGTATAAGCCTGAATTATAACTTCATCTCCTTCGCCTACTCCTGCGAATTTCAACGCATAATATAAAGCTGTCCGTCCATTATAAAAACTAAAAACTTTTTTCGCCGCGCGCTCTGCGCCGCAGTCTCCTGCAGACCTGCCTCCCGCCTGCGCAGGCAGGGCACAGGCAGGGAACTGCGGCATATCGTTCAGATATTTTTGCAGTTCATCCTCAGCTTGTTTTATATATTTTCCATTTTTCCAGTCCTTCCACTTCCACGGCAACAACAAAAATTTCAAACAATCTATTGTCTGCTCTCTATCCAATGTAGAAAAAAATGTTGTAGTAATTGTTTTAGAATTATGAATCATGAATTACGAATTATGAAATATGCTTCATGTTTAAAAATTGAATAATTTAAAATTGATTAAAAATTAAAAATTGGAAATTAAAAATTTTCCAGCTCTCCTGCCCTCTAACAAAACAACCGTATCTTGACAAAATAATGTTCTGTCTTCACCCCAAATAATCCGTTTTTCATCCACACCGCTCTCAACCATAACCTTTTTCATTAAACCCGCATATTCCTTCCCTACCAAAATAATTTTATCATAATTTTTAGCAGAAATTAATTTAGCCAGCTCGCGATGTATACGCTCCCCTTCTTTTCCAAGCTCCCAAATATCATCCAAAACCAAAATTTTATGTTTTCTATCAACAGAATCTAAGACTTCCAGCGCCGCGCGAACACCCGCGGGATTAGAATTATATGTGTCATCAATAATTACCGCCCCATTAATTTCTTTAATTTTCATCCCATTATCTAACGACTTCAAATCTTCTACTGCCATAGCTATCTCGTCCCAATCCATCCCAGCCTCGCGCGCTACAATAATCGCTGGCAATAAATTTGAAGCGCTATGCTTACCAAGTGCGTTTAAATTTAGTGTATACTGTCTGCCACCACTTTCTATTATAATTTCCATTATCTTAATTTCTAATTTCAAATTTCTAATTTCTAATATTCTAAAATCAGCATCCTCAGAAAATCCATAAGTAATCTTTCTAATTCCAGATGGGACAACAACTTTTCTGCAATTCTCATCATCAAAATTTATTATTGCAAGCCCTCCGGAAGGCAAAGAATTTATAAGTTCCGACTTCCCCTTTATAGTATTTTCAATATTTCCAAACAAAGCAATATGCTGTTCATTTATTCCAGTCAAAATTCCAATTTTAGGCTTTACCATTCCGCACATTTTTTTTATCTCACCAATTCTATAAGCCCCCATCTCGCAGATAAAATACCTTGACTTTTGACCCTTCGGCAGGCTCAGGGCAGGCTTTTTGACTTTTGACTTTTGACTTATTATATGATTCGCCACTCCAATTTCAGTATTTATATTCTTCGGCGTTTTCAAAATGTTAAATTTATTTTCCAGCAACGAAAATGTAAATTCTTTTACACTGCTTTTTCCATAACTGCCGGTTATTCCGATAACAGTTCCAAAAAAATTATCCATAATTTTACCCGCTTCTTTTACTTTTTTATTTTTTAAAATTCTAAAAAATGGAGAAATAATTAAATTAACTAGTGCAATAACTAACGGAATATAAATCAAAATAACTAAAGATAACGGAATATAAATAAAATCAACGAAATTATTTCCACCCCAATGAATAAAATTCAATATCAAAACATAAAAACAAATAATAGAAACTATGAAAATAAATATAATTGCTCTAGATGTAAAAACTGGCTCAATAAACTTGCGTTGTTTTACACGTTTTAAAAAAATAGCGCTCTCTAAAAATAACAATAAAACCATAAACGCTAAAATAAAAACTAATACTAATGGCAATTCTAGAAAACTTAATAAAAATAAAAAAATAAAAATTATCAGTAAAATTTTTGCTAAATAAAATTTATTTAAAAAAGCATCATGTCCTTCGCGCGAACGCAAAAAATCACAAAATCTATCCCATCTGTATTCTTTTAACTGCCAAACATAAGTCCAAAAAAGAATATATTTTATGGAAACAATGGTAACTAGTAAAAAGAAAAATAATTTTATGGCGAGATTAGACATACTTTCAGTTGAAAATAAAATTATTCAAAAATCCAAATTGTTTTAAATCAATTCCAAATTATTAAATGCCAAATTATTATATTTTATAATTTGAACCTTGACATTGATTTGGCATAATTTGAGCTTTAAAATAATTTGGATTTCAAATTTCCCTTTTATTCTACCCTATTCCTCCCATTTTTTCAATCCATTACTTTACAAACAGCCAAAATTTGGTATGATACATTCATAACTTAATTAGTGTCTGTTGAAATAGTCGCAGAATGTCATTCCGACCGAGCGAACCAGACGCCCAAACGGCTGGTTCGTGAGTGGAGGAATCTGTTTATTAAGCCAAATCTAGTACTGCTAACAGATCCCTCGGCTACGCTCGGGATGACAAAAAAATACTATTTCAACAATAACTAATTATGCTCCGCGTTATATCCGCGTTTAAATCTGCGCGCATATCCGCGAAGATATGATTAAGCGCTTCTCTCTTGAAATATAAAAAAACTATTATTTATGCGTACACAAAAAATCGTTCTCTCAGGAACCCAGCCAAGCGGCGAATTACACATCGGAAATTATTTAGGATCTCTTAAAAATTGGGTGGAAATTCAGGATAAATACGAATGTCTTTTCTTTATAGCAGATTACCATTCTTTAAGCGAGAACTACAATCCAAAAGAAAAAAAAACCCAAATTATGGATTTAACGATCGCTTATTTGTCGGCAGGACTTGACCCGAAAAAATGCGCTATTTTTCTGCAATCAGATGTGCCGCAATGCACAGAACTCGCATGGATTTTTAACTGTATAACGCCGGTTGCATATTTAGAACGAATGACGCAATATAAAGATAAAGCCATAAAGCAGGAACAAAATATAAATATGGCGCTTCTAGATTATCCAGTTCTGCAAGCCGCGGATATTTTAATGTATAATGCCGATTATGTGCCGGTTGGAAATGATCAAGATCAACATATTGAATTAACTAGAAAAATCGCCCATTTTTTCAATGTCCGATTTGGAAATACTTTTAAAGAACCGTCTGGACTTCACTCTTCCGCGCCAAGAATTATGTCTTTAACAGATCCTGCGAAAAAAATGAGCAAAAGCGATGCAATAGGATCTTATATATCCTTGACAGATTCACCTGATGAAATCAGAAATAAAATAAAACGCGCGACGACCGACACAGGGAAAAAAGAAAATAACGAAGAAATTTCCGGAGGCAAAAATCTTTTGTCACTGCTATATAATGTTTCCAAGGACAAAGATCAGGTGAAAAAATTTACCAGTGAACACCAAAATGGTTCACTGAAGTATTCGGAGCTAAAACCGTTCTTATCCGAGGAAATAATAAAGGTAATTTCTCCTATTCAAAAGCGAAAAAAAGAACTTGAAAAAAATTTAGACTATGTAGAAAAAGTCTTACAAGCAGGCGCTGAAAAAACGCGCCCAATCGCTGAAAAGACTATAAAAATAGTAAAAGAAAAAATCGGACTAAACTAATTTTATGCATAACAGGAGTCAAACTCCCAACCTAAAGTTTAAAATAAAATAGCTTTTAAAAAAATGATATACTATTAAAGATCGTCCTGTTAAAGATCGTCCTTGACTTTTATACCGTTTTACGATACATTGTAATTATTCAGTGATATTCGCTTGAAATCTCAAATTAGGGAGTGTCGCCAAACGTTTAGCGCGTCATTCTGAACCCGCTTTAGCGGGTGAAGAATCCCGTGGTTAAGCGAAAAAACTCTGGGATTCTTCGTCGTTCCTCCTCAGAATGACGCAAAAACGCCATTCGGCGACAGTCCC
>JAZDEU010000037.1:0-2827 GCA_043808545.1 bacterium
ATTATTTCTTTCATTGCTCGCTTCCTTTGATCATTAAAGGCCTTCTTGCGAAGCGAACCGCGAACTGCTTTTTTAGCTGATTGGGTTATTGGCATATATAGAATATATCAAAAAACAAAAAAAAACACAAATATGCTATGATTAATTTATGATCGGAAGTATTAAAGGAAAAATTATTTTAAAAACAGAAAAGTTCTTAATCGTAGAGACAAACGGAGTCGGGTACAAAATAAATGTTTCGCCTGATGTGTTAGTTAAACTTGCCCCTCGACTGCGTTCGGGACAAAATGAAACAAGCGAGCTTGTTTCATTTTGGATTCATACTCATGTGCGAGAAGATGCTTTGGATTTGTATGGATTTTTAGATCGAGAAGAATTAGAATTTTTTGAAATGCTGCTAAATGTTTCTGGCATCGGACCGAGATCCGCCTTGGCAATTTTAGGAATCGCTTCGATTGAAACATTAAAAAAAGCTATCGGCACAAGCGACACAAGCTATCTGACAAAAATATCCGGCATCGGTAAAAAAACGGCGGAGAGAATCGTGATTGAATTGCGAGATAAAATGGGAGCTGATTTGTCTGGTATTTCTCTTCAAGTAGAACTGGATGCGCTAGAAGCTCTCAAGTCACTCGGCTATTCTCAAAACGAGGCACGTGAGGCGTTGAAAAAAGTTTCTCCTGACGCAAATACCAACACTAAAATCCGCGAGGCGCTTAAAATTTTAGGCGGAAAATAAACCAAGGACAGTCCTTGGGGAAACTCTCTTAAGGACTGTCCTTTTTAAAATAATTATTAATTCCCTGCACAGTCAGCTTAGCCATATTTTTGTAAGCAGCAAGACGGGCAGATTTAGTACGAAATTTTTTATCATAAATATAACCATATTCCACTAAAACGGAACGAGCGCTTGATAAAAGCGTGTCGTTCGCGCCCAGGGCGATAAGTTTTTGGTCTGAAATTAATCCACCCAATTCTTTTTCATAAGTACTCGTAAGATATTTTTTGCGAAGTTGCATAAAAATATTCGCTGCAAGTTGCCCACTTCCAAATGCATTAGCAAATTGCCCATCGGGCATATAAATAGCAAATCCTTTATATTTCCCGGCTGTCCATTTAGAAGGACGCGGGTAATCATTAAAATGAACATGAATTATTGCATCTATTTTGTTTTCGTTCGCCCATTTATTAAATCCGTATAACCTTAAGGCGATATCTTCACTCACGGTAAGGTGCGAAGGATTTACTTTTTTAATGAAAATCCCACTAAGTATTTTTTGCAGCATCTCAATTTTGGCATTTTTTTTGAAAGCAGAAATATCCTCTCGGTGTAGAGAAAAATAATCTGTAAATTCTTTTTTATATCCGGTATTATCACGTGTGATATAAACATCAAATCTTTCATCCTTTTTCAAAAGATTGTAAATTTGAGTTGCTAAAGCTAAGGTCATATCAGCCTCTTTTATATTCCCATACTGCGCGCCCCAGACTTCATTATCGTGTCCGGGCACTAAAAGAATTTTAATAGGCGTTATTACACTAGCCTGGCACATTGACGTAAAGAAAAATACCAAAAATATAAATAGGACGAAAAATAACTTTCTTTTTATCATCAACCAATGATACCATTTTAAATATTTAAAATTCTGAATAGAACTATTCCCAGCGCCACAGAAACATTTAGGGATTCTTTTTTGCCATGCATTGGAATTTCAGCGATAATGTCGCACTTTTCTAAAATATTTTTCGGTATGCCTGTCACTTCAGCCCCAACAATAAAAACATTTTTATTTTTTAGCTTCACTTTTTTATAATCAACAGAATTTTTCGCTTGCTCTATGCCAATAATTAAAAAGTTCCCTTTCTTTAATATTGTAAGCAACGAAGAAACGTTTTTCTTCTGCTCCCATTTTACAAATTCTTCTGCTCCTAAGGCAGATTTGGCTAAATCACCTCTTTTCCTACCAAATCTATCAAGCGGTGTTGGCGTATACCCCGTCAAATAAATTTTATTTATCCCCGCCGCATCCGCAGTGCGAAACATGGCTCCGACATTTTCCACGCTTCGGATATTGTGCAAAATCACAATATTTTCTTTTTTCCCTTGATTTTTGAGCATTTTTCTTATATTATCACAACATCCGCCCGTAGCTCAGCTGGTAGAGCAGCTCCCTTTTAAGGAGAAGGTCCTCGGTTCGATCCCGAGCGGGCGGACTTTAAAAAGCTTCCAATAAAAACTGCTCAAAAGCGGACTCGGCGTCAAGGCCTTTTTTGCGAGCTTCAGGCAGAAGATAAGAAATGCGGGAGGCAAAGGTTTTAAGTTGTTTTTCTGAGAATTTACTAAAATTACCTCTTAATAACGTATCTTTAATTTTCCAAAAAAGAACACCGATAATTTCTTCCATTCCTACTCCTACATCCATCGCCTGTCTAAAATAAATCCAGGTATTTAATTTATCTTTATTTACAAAAGCGTTCGCCACTAAAAAATTGTCATATTTCTCTTTTTTTTCTTTCGGCAGTTCAAAAACATTCAGTTCCGCTCGGGCTTTTTTAAAAGCATCCAATATTATTTTGTTCAATTTCCCTTCTAGAAATATAAAAGAATTGTTGGACTCTCTCATTAATTTTAACTTGTCTAAAACAAAATCTCTTGTTTCCTCATATTCTAAAACATTTTGAAAAACTATTGCCGATAAAGTTGAAAAAAGGCTCGCCCCGGAATAAAAACTTTCAATCTGGACAGGATTAAAATCATTTCTATTTATAAAAAAAGTCTCTGAGGGAGATATCCCTGCCTGCGCAGGCAGGGATATTATGAATTTTT
>JAZDEU010000038.1:0-20100 GCA_043808545.1 bacterium
ACGAGTAATTTATAATAAGCTGGATGATTATCTTTATGATGAAATTATTCAAGGGCAAGGCATAAAACTTACAAATGAAGAGGTAAAAGTTATAATTGAAAAAACTATTAAATTGGCGGTTGAAAATTATTTATTATTTTAAATATGGAGGAAGCAATTTTTAAATACGGCAAATATTCATACAAATATTTTTTAGTTCGGCAGTCCCGCAAGACTGTGAGTTTAACTGTCCAGCCTAATTTTAGAATTATATTAAAATGCCCGATTAATTATGAAGATGACAAGATACAGAAGTTTTTAAAAAAGAAATGGAGTTGGCTTGAGAAACAGCTTAAATATTTCAAGAAATATAAAAAGAATATTTTTAAAAAGGAGTATGTTTCAGGGGAGAGTTTTTTATATTTAGGAAGGCAGTATATGATAATAGTAAAAAAGGGGGAAAGCGATGGCGTTAAATTAGAGAAAGGAAGGTTAAATATAATTACAACGGGAAAAGCAGGGGACTTGTATTATAATAAATATATTTTAAACAAATGGTATCGGGACAGGATGGGGATTATTTTTAAAGAAGAATACGATAAAGTTTTGGAAAAATTTGATTTAAGTTTTATACCTAAAATAACTATAAAAAAAATGGATAAACTTTGGGGGAGTTATTTGGGAAGTAAAAAAAAGATAGTGTTAAATCCGCAATTAGTCCAATCGTCGAGGGAATGTATTTCTTATGTGATTACTCACGAATTGTGCCATATGAATTATAAAAATCACGATGCGAGGTTTTATAAATTGTTAAAATCTAAAATTAATAACTGGGAAGATGTAAAAGATAAATTGGAGATGGGAATTTATTTTATGTCTTAATAAAATTATGCAAGAACAAAAAATAAAATGTCCTTCATGCGATATGGAAATATCGCTTGATGAGGTCATGACAAAGCAAATTGAGGCGAAGATAAAAAAAGGTTTTGAAGAACAGCAAAAAATTAAAGAAGCTGAAATCGCAAAAAAAGAAAATAACATTATAGAACAAAAAAGGGAGATTGAAGCTCGCGAACAAAATGTAAATAAACAAATTTCGGAAAAATTAGAAGAGGAAAAATTAAAAATTATGGATGCGGCTAAAAGAGAAGCTGCGGAAGATGTTAAATTAAAAATGTGGGGGCTGGAAGAAATGTTGAATGAGAAAGATAAAAAATTAGCGGAAGCGTCTCAAAAAGAATTAGAGATGGAAAAGCAAAAAAGAGAGTTTGAAGAAAATAAAAAAAAGTTTGAAATAGATAAGACGAGGCAAATTGAGGCGGAAAGAAAGAAGATAGAGGAATATGCTTTTAGGCGGGCGGAAGAGAGAAATGAATTAAATGGCAGGGCGTTAAAAAGGGAATTAGAAGAAGCGAAAAATGACAGGAAAATTTTTGAAGAGCGAGCGAATGAAGCGCAGGCGAAAGAGATTGAAATACGCAATGAAAAAAATAAATTAGCGGAGGATAAGAAGAATTTTGAACTGGATAAGCTTAGGCAATTAGATGAGGAAAGGAAAAAAATTGCAGACGACGCGGCGGCGCGCGCGGCTGAAGAACAGCGGTATGTAATCGCGCAATTGCAAAAAAAATTATCAGACGCGACAAAAGCAAAAGACGAGTTGTCTCGTAAACTTGAGCAGGGTTCACAGCAGACACAAGGCGAGGTTTTAGAGCTGGAGTTAGAAGAATTATTAAAACAAGAGTTTGCGAGCGATGAAATTATGCCTGTGCCAAAAGGTATAAACGGCGCTGATATTATTCAAAAAGTTATTAGCCGTTCAGGCAGAAATTGCGGTCAGATTGTTTGGGAAGTTAAAAAGACGAAAGCTTGGTGCGAGGGATGGGCGCAAAAGTTAAAGGATGATCAGAGAATTATTAAAGCGGAACTCGCGGTTATTGTTTCGGCGGTTTTACCTGAGAATGTGAAAGGTTTTATTTTTCGCGATGGCGTTTGGATCTGCGATATAAAAATGGCGTTGGCACTGGCTTCGGCGTTAAGAATAAATTTAGAAGCGGTTGCGCGGGAAAAAGCGATGGCAGTTGGGAAAAATGAAAAAGTAGAAATTTTATATGCGTATTTAACAGGCGTTGAATTTAAACAGAGGGTTGAGGCGATTGTTGAAGCGTTTACCGGGATGCAAGATGAACTAAATAAAGAAAAAAGGGCATATCAAAAAATTTGGGCGGAGCGGGAAAAACAGATTCATAAAGTTATGGCTAATACCATCGGGATGTACGGCGATTTGAGCGGTTTAGTTGCTCTGCCGCAAATTAAAATGCTTGAACTTGAGAGCGGGGCGGCGGATTAGAACAGGCAAGATTGAATTATTTAAAAAAATAAGGTATAATTAGTAAGTGGAAACAGTGTGGCGCGCAGACAGGTGACAGACATCTCTAATCTAAACTTACTGTATTCTGTAAATTTGGCTGGCAGGTGTGAAAAAAGAAAATAGAGTGGTAATTTGTCGGCGACTGTCACCAAACATAATTGTTAAAATTTTTTATGGAAAATAAAAATTTAATTTTAGAAGTTAAGAATTTGAATGTTGTTTTGAGCGATGAGAAAGTTATAGAAAATTTATCTTTTGAAGTATTTGAGGGAGAAGTTTTAACGATTTTAGGATCTAATGGGGCTGGTAAGACAGTTTTACTAAAAACTCTTTTAGGATTTTTACCTTATGAAGGAACTATTATATGGCATAAGAAGTCTAAAATTGGATATTTGCCGCAAGGATTAAATCAAATGAAAGTGAAAGATTTTCCGTTAACTGTTCAAGATTTTTTTGCTTTAAAAAATCCATTGCCGACTGCTGAAGAGATAATTAGTTTTTTACATTTAGTCGGATTAGAGGAATATGTTCTTTCTAAAACGAGCGGCAATTTGTCTGGAGGGCAATTTCAAAGGATGTTAGTCGCTTGGGTTTTAATTTCTAATCCTCAAATTTTATTTTTTGATGAGCCGACAACTGGGATAGATATTGGCGGAGGGGAGACAATTTATTCGCTCTTGCGCGCTATCTGGCAAAAAGAAAAAATAACGATTTTTTTAGTGACGCATGATCTTAACATTGTGTATAAATATTCAACGAATGTATTGTGTTTAAATCGCAAGGGGCATCATTGTTTCGGAGCGCCAAAAGAAATTTTAAAGCCCGAAACATTAGAAAATATTTTTGGTCCGGAAATTAAGTATTATAAACATAACTGAAATTCTATGTCATATCAACTTATTTTAAGTTTAGTAAGCGGAATTTTTATCAGCGGAGTTGCTGGTTATTTAGGCACTCTGATGCTTTCAAAAAAAATGTCTGTGGTTGCGGGACCTCTTGCTCATTTAGCTTTTCCAGGGGTGGCTCTAGCTTTGATTTTTGGGTTTAATATATCGCTGGGAGTTTTTCCATTTGTTATTATCGGCGCGATTCTTATCTGGTTTTTTGAAAAAAGAACTAAATTGCCCATGGAAAATTTAGCGGCGATTATCTTTGCATCTGGTGTTGGGACAGCGCTTCTTTTTTTGCCGATTGATAAGGCGGAAGAGGCGTTAGTTGGAAGTATTACAACGATAAGTTTAGTGGAAACAATAATGGTAATTATTTTAAGCTTGATTGTTTTTTCCGCAGTGAAAAAATTATATCAAAAAATGATGCTTATGAATGTCTATGAAGATTTGGCGGTTGTGGAAGGTGTAAATATACAAATTTATAACTTGCTTTATTTATTAAGCATTGCTGTTGTTGTCGCGCTTGGTGTTTATCTCGCGGGCGGTTTAATAACAGCCGCGCTTATCGCTATTCCCGCGGCGTCGGCGAAAAATATAAGCAAAGGATTGCTCTCATATAAAGTTTTGGCGATTATTTTTGGAATTCTTTCAGCAATTCTCGGAATTTGCATCGCTCATTTTTTTTCTCTTCCCGCGGGACCGATGGTCGTTGTTTTTAGCGTTGTGTTTTTTTTAATTTCAGTTATTTTTCGGAAGAGCTTGTTTTAGGCGGATTCAACATGATGGCAAAAACATTGATTATAGAGTTTATTTTTGGTAAAATATAAGCATTATGAAATTCAGACCATTATTTTGGGATGTTATTATTAAAAAATTGATTGGGATTAAATGATGGAGAAAAAAATATACAAAAACACACCCTCAAAGAAAAAAGCGCGATATATGAAAATATTTATTTGTGGATAAGTCCCATCTTTTATTGTATTGATTTTTTTGTTGCATTTTTTAAAATTTTTCTCCTTGACTTTTTTATTGTTATGATATATTATATATTAGCGTGTTAACACATTGGAGATAATTTAATAAAATAAGGAATTAATAATATGAGAATGAGAGATTTTAGATTTAATAAAAAAACAAGGGAGATGTTTAATGCTATATTGAAGCTTAAAGATATAAAAGAAGCGGAGAATTTTTTTCGTGATTTATGCACGGCTGAAGAGCTTAGAGCAATGAGCGAACGATTCGCGGTCGCCTCTATGCTGGAAGAGGGTTTTTCATATAGAGATGTCGCAGATACTTTGCATGTTAGCGTGACGACTGTATCAAGAGTCGCTTTTTGGCTTAAAAATGGAAAGGGTGGCTACAAACTGGCATTAAATAGATTAAATCATCATAAGTCCAACTCTTTAGAGAAAGGACTGCGTTGATATTTTTATTATTTATTAGCTTAGTCCTTTCTCGTAAAGAGAAAGGACTTTTTTATTTCGTGAAGATGCGGAATAAAGGCAATAAAAATTATTGCGCCATAATGGAAAGCCCAAGAGTTCTTTTTTAAAAGGAGCTGTTAGTATGAACGAAGGTTTAATTTTAGGAGTTCCAAATGGAAGTTTATTTAAGCCAACTAGTAAATTCTTAGCAAAAATTGGTATTGATATTGAGGAGAATGAACGGAAGTTTTTCATTGATTTGGGAGATGGGATGCTTTTTATTAAAAAAATAATAATTTTGCGTCCCCAAGCGATGCCTTTTGCAATAAAGAGGGGTGTTATAGATTGTGGAATTTGTGGATTCGATTGTCTAAAAGAGAGCGGATTACAGAACGAATTAGTAAAGATTGTTGAGCTGAATTATAGCAAAGTTACTAATTCTCCTGTAAGAATTGTTATTTTTGGGAAAAGGGATTATGTAATTGATACGGAAAATACGGCTGTCTATACCGAATATCCGAATATTGCCCGTGAATATTTTAAAAACGCACGTATTGATTTTGCGCATGGCAGTACGGAAGTATTGGTTTTAGAAGGTTTATACGATTATGGAATAAGCGTAGTTGAAACCGGTCGGACATTGAAGCGAAACGGATTAAATATTGTTCAGGAACTGTTTTTGTCTCCGACAATTTTTCTTGCAAGAGAGAGTTGCGAAGAGTTAGTAATTTTTGGAGAAATATTAAAAGGCGCGATTGAGGCAGAAAAATTTTTAGTGTTAGAAATGAATGCTCCAAAAGATAAAAGGGCAGATATAGTGGAAATTCTTCCGGCTCTTGAATTTCCCACAGTTAGCCTTTTAGCAGATGGTAATTTCTCAATTAAAACAGTTGTTCTTAAAGAACGAGTAGTTGAATTAACAATCCAGCTTAAAAAATTAGGCGCGACAGGAATTTTTTCAACTGATATAAATTTCGTTGTTTAATTAAAAAGGCGAATGCTTTATGCTTCGCCTCTTTTTTAAATTCATTTCATAAATTTTTTATTCTAAAATTACGCGGATATCAGCAAGATGAATTTTTCCCGCTTTAATCATTACTGGATTAAGATCAATCTCTTTAATAGTTGGAAAATTTTCCATAAGGAATGAAATTTTCAGCAATATATCAATCAATTCTTCTTTTTTAACATTTTGATTTCTCGCGTTTTCAAAAATTTTTGCCGCGCGTATTTCTGAAATCATTTTTTTAGCATCATCGCTTGTGATCGGAGCTATTCGCAAACTTATATCTTTAAATATTTCCGTATAGATTCCTCCCAGTCCGAATAGAATTACCGGACCGAATTTATTATCTCTTTTCGCGCCGATTATTATCTCAATCGCGTTAGTTATCATCGGCTGGGTTAATATTTTAGTTTTGTATTTCCCGCCTAATTTAATTAATTGTTCATAATTTTTTGCCATTTCCTGCGGAGTTTTTATATCAAGCCTAACCGCATTTTTTTTCGTTTTATGTATTATATTATCAGCCAGCGCTTTCATTACGACCGGGTAATTATTTTTTTGCGCGAACTCATTTAATTCTTTTAAGTCAGAGCTTATGATCCCTTTTAAAACAGGCATTTCCAAAATGTCCATAATATTTTTTCCGTCTTGATAATCTAGTAGTCCAGCTTTATTTTTTAGTATTTTATTTATTTCTTCTTTCTGACCGTCGGTTATGGCGAATGCAATTTTTTTTTCTTCTTTATTTTCTTCATTATTTCTTTTCCATACATTCAAGCTATTTATTGCGTTAATAGCTATTTCAGGGTAAGGAAAATTCGCCGTATTATTTTCAGATAAATATTCAATTGCTTTTTTAACGCTTTCGCCTCCGATAAAATTAGCTATGATATTTTTTTTATTTTTTTTCGCTTTTTTTGAAATTTCATAAATTATTTTCGCGGTTTCTAGCGGCTCAGTCACTGTTTGCGGAGTTAAAGTTATTAAAATAGTAGAGATTGATCGGTCTTTTATAACAGCTGAAAGCGCTTCTTTATAGCGCTCTGCGTTTGCGTCGCCGATTATGTCTAGCGGATTATTTATTTGCGCCATAGACGGAAGAATATTTTGCAAGTTTTTCGCAACAGATGGTTCAAAGTTTTTTGCTGTAATATATTTTTCTGATAAAGCGTCAGCTGTAATTACATTCACCCCGCCTGCATTTCCTATTATGGCGATATTTTCGTTTTGGGGTATTTGTATAGCGTTAAATAATTTTATTAAATTAAACATTTCTTCAACTGTCTTGCAGTGAATCGCATTTACTTGTTTTAAAACAGCAGAAGTAATAGATTTATCTTCCGCCATAGATCCGGTATGCGACATTGAGAGCGATTTTCCTTTTTCAGTGTTTCCAGACTTTATTATAATAAGAGGTTTTTGGGCAGATAATTTTTTTGCGGCTTCAATAAATTTTTTTCCTGCGCTAAAGTTTTCAAGATATGCGACTACTGCTGTTGTTTCAGCGTCTTTGCTTAAATATTCTAAAAAATCCAGCTCATTCAGATTCATCATATTTCCCAAGCTCACAAATTTAGAAAATCCAATATGTTCATTTTTAGCCCAGTCAAGCATAGCGGAGCAAATAGCTCCTGATTGCGAGATGAAAGAGATGTTTCCTTTTTCTATCATTCCATTCGCGAACGATACATTTAAGTTAGTATGCGAATCTAAAATTCCTAAGCAATTCGGTCCCAAGATTTTTAAGTCATAAGTTTTAGCTATTTCAATCATTTCTTTTTCTAATTTTAATCCGTTAGAACCGTTTTCTCTAAAACCAGCGCTTATTAGTATAATATTTTTTATACCTTTTTCTCCGCATTCGCGAATTGCTTCTAAAACAAATTGCGCTGGGATCGCTATAATGGCAAGATTTATATTGCGAGGGAGTTTTTCTATCGCGCTGTAGCATTTTTTTTCTAAAATTTTATCCGTCTCGGGATTTACTGGATATATTTTTCCTCCGTATCCTGATTCAATTATATTTTTTAGAATGGTATGACCGATTTTTTGTTCATTCCTTGAAGCGCCGATGATAGCGATAGAACGGGGATTGAAAAATGAAGTTAGCATAAGATTATAATTTATTGTAGAGGAATAATTTTTAATTTTTTAATTTTTAAATAATGTTAGAATTTTTAATTTTTAAAATAAGAAATAAAAGTTAAAAAATTTTTTAAAAATATGCAATATCTGCGGAATTAAAAATTAAGACATTAAAAAATTTTTTAAAAATTTTAAATTAAAAATTAAAAATTTTTGTGCTGAAAGTTTATTTAACTGAATTACTCTCTTTCAACATCATCCTCTTAGTATTTATAATAGCGCCTAATCCTATCAATATCGCAAGTAGTTTGATCGCGTCGCCTATCCATGGCAGTGAAACCAGAATGGTGAAAACAAGAACTCCTATAATCATGGCGTTTATATCGCTTATCTTATATTTTTTGGTTAATATTTTCCCAAGCGCGATGCTTGCAAACACTTGGCTTGCGTATAATAGAATGAAAAAGATAGCGAGCAATATTATGGAAATAGGAATGCCGATAAGAGTAAAGAGCAGGGCGATTGAAATCGCTGGAATGCTTATGATGTATAAAATTCCAAAAAGAAGACTCTTGTTAGAATGTTTTATAATTTCTCCAGCCGCGCTCATTGTATTCTTTTTATCTATCATAATTACAACCATCCCTAAAGCTAGCATGCTGAAAAGCGCAATCAGTTTCCAGAACCAATTTATGCTTGTTTTTTGTTTCGCGTCTTCTGGGTTTATGTGTTTTTTTTCTCCATTGATTATTGCTCCATCTGCTATATCCGCTTCTTTTATTGAAGTGTAAGAAAGATTTCCATTGATGGAAGAATTGGGACAGATAATCAATTTGCCAGTGTCTCCTAATTTTATATCAGCGTTTCCTTCAATTGCATTTTTAAGCTCAAATTTTTTATCCGCGGACGCGTTTAGATCTCCTTTGATTATTCCATTGTTTAGGATAGTTTGTCCGTAAATTAATAAATCTTTTTCTAACATCGCGGTTTTCCCTATCTCTGTATTTACTGAAAATATATTAGCATTTTTTTTAATTTTTCCATTTATTATTACATTTTTTCCCGCAATTCTTAAATCTCCTTCTATGTCATTATTTATTTTTATTTCTTCAGCGATGGCTATTACATCTCCAGACACAGGCGCGTTTATTTTTAATTTTTGAGCCATAACAATAACATCTCCATTCACTGGTTCGTTAATCTCAATTATTGCTCCAGCTCGGTAGAAGTTTTTATTTGACGGAGCAGCGGTTTTTTCAGCAGTTGTTGCTGTGATAGATTTTTCAGCTGGAATTTTATATGTTTCCTGCGCGCGAATTGAAATAAATGGCATTAAAAGGAAGAGGGAACATAGTAATAGGATAGATTTTTTTTGCATAGTGGTTTATAGTTTTTAATGAATTAGTTTCTGTTGAAATAGGCGCAAGATGTCATTCCGACCGAGCGAACCAGATGCCCAAGCGGCTGGTTTGTGAGCGGAGGAATCTGTTTATTAAGCCAAATTTAGTACTATCAACAGATCCCTCGGCTACGCTCGGGATGACAAAAAAATACTATTTCAACAGAAACTAATTAAAAGGCTAAAGTCAAAAATTTTTGTCCCGTCAGAGTCTCTCTGATAAAATTTTTGCGAAGCAAAAAATTTATCAGAGGACTCTGACGCTTTGACGCTTCGGAAATATCTTGAATCGTCAGAGTTCCTTGACTGCTTTCGCTTGAGCTCAAGCACTCAAGGAGACTCTGACGGGACAAAAATTAAAAGGCTAAAGTCAAAAATTAAAAGTTGAATTAAAAGTTGTAAAATATTTTAAGACTTTTTATTTTACTTTTAACTTTAGATTTTTGATTTTTGACTTGTGCGAAGATTTTATCCCAAATATTTATTCGCGCTAGCGGCGGCGATTGCTCCAGCCGCGGCGGCGGTTACGAGCTGTTTTAATTCGCCTTGTCCATTCGTGACATCTCCAGCGGCAAAAATTCCTGGGATATTAGTCAATCCTTGTTCATCAATTTTAATTTGTTTTTTTCCGTCAAGCTCTACGCCGACAGCGTTGACTAAATTCACAATTGGAACTAATCCAACCTCAATAAAAACTCCATCTAATGGAATTTCTTTTTTTTCATTATATTCATTATCTAATTTTATTGATTCAACTGTATCTTTTCCGTTTATTTTTGTTAAGTTAGTGTTGAAAATAATATCTATTTTATCTTCTTTTTCCGCGCTTTCCACTAAAACAGAATCCGCTCGCAGTTTATCTTTTCTGTAAATTAAATATACATGATCCGCTATTTTTGATAAATGCAATGCCGCGCTAATCGCTGAATTCGCGCCACCGATAACCGCGACTTTTTTACCTTTGAAAAACATAGCATCGCATATCGCGCAATATGAAACCCCGCGTCCAAGAAATTCTTTTTCGCCTGGAATATTAAGAGTTTGTTTTCTGCTTCCTGACGCGATAATTATGCTTTTTGTCGAATACTCTGTATTAGCATTTGTATTAACTGTAAAATTTTTTCCGTCATTTTTTTCTATGCTCACAACATTTTCTTTTACAATCGGAACATTCAGATATTTTAATTGTTCTTCATATTTTTCTATTAACTCAAAACCGGAAATTGATGAAAATCCGGGATAGTTTTCTATTTTATGTATTTCATTAAGCCATCCGCCGACAGATTCGCTGATTAAAATAAAGTTTAGCTTATATCTTGCGGCGTAAATCGCGGCTGTAACGCCAGCGGTTCCGCCGCCTATTATTATTAGATCGTAAGTCATATAATTAATTTTCAATTCACAATTTTTAACTTGTCATTCCGACGATAGGAGGAATCCCTTATACATTGTTTTTTCCCGCTCGCCGTAGCTAAGAGATTTCTCCCTTTGGTCGAAATGACAAAAACACACAATACCCTCATTTTTCTAAATGTTCATACGCCAGATCTGTCGCGACTCTCCCTCGCGGCGTTCTATCCAGCAAACCGCATTGGATTAAAAATGGTTCATAAATTTCTTCTATGGTAGCGATGTCTTCAGAAGTCGCGGCGGCGATTGTGTTAAGTCCAACTGGTCCGCCTTTAAATTTTTCAATGATTATTTCTAAAATTTTTCTGTCAATCCTATCTAAGCCTAAAGAATCTATATCTAAAAGAGCCATTGCTTTATCAGCAAGCTCTAAACTAATAATACCATCTCCTTTAATTTCTGCAAAGTCCCTAACCCTTTTTAGAATCCTGTTGGCGATGCGCGGCGTTTTTCTCGCCCGTTTCGCCACTTCTTTTATAGCTTCTTTATGAATTTCTAAATTTAAAATATTCGCGGAGCGGCTTATTATTTGTTCTATATCTTCATTTTTATAAAAATCGAAATGGATAATATTTCCGAAGCGATCTCTTAGCGGGGAAGAGAGCATATTGATCCTGGTAGTCGCTCCAAGTATAGTAAATCTTGGAAGATCTAATCTTAAAGTTCTCGCGGACGGGCCTTTTCCGACAATAATGTCTAAAACATATTCTTCCATCGCAGGATAGAGAATTTCTTCAACTATTTTATTCATTCTATGAATTTCGTCAATAAAAAGAATATCGCCATTTTCAAGATTTGTCAAAATGGCGGCTAAATCTCCTGCGCGTTCAATCGCGGGACCTGAAGTTACTCTAATATTAACCCCCATTTCATTCGCGATAATATTGGCTATTGTGGTTTTCCCGAGTCCTGGACATCCGTAAAGGAGGATATGGTCAAGGCTGTCTTTTCGTTTTTGCGCGGCTTGGATAGTAATTTCTAAAGTTTCTTTGATTTTTTTTTGTCCGATAAAATCGCATAAACTTTTCGGACGCAAAGAAAAATCAAATTTTTTGTCTTCCTCTTTTTCTTTTGGTTCTATTATTCGTTCTTCTTCTGGCATAGTGATTTGTGTTTAGAATAATTTTTAGGAATATTGATAAATGTTAAGCCTCGTCATTCTGAACCAGCTTTAGCGGGTGAAGAATCTCGTGGCGCGAGAGATAAATAATGGCGTGCTGTAAGCAATGGGATTCTTCGCTACCTGCCTGCGCAGGCAGGTAGCGAAGAATGACGCAAAAGGATTTTTTAGAAGTTCGCATTTCTACTTTTATTTTAGCAAAGAATAAGGCATTATGAAACCCCTTGACAAAGTTTAATTATTGTTATATGGTGATATGAATTTTATTGATAATCGTTCTTTCACAAATATTTCGCGGGAGTCGTTAGCGCTCCTTTTTTTGTTAACTTCTTTATGGGGGGATTGAATTGTGAAAAAAGAAACAAGGGTAATCTTTTTTACGAATCAACAGAATTACGAAAAATACGCAAAGGTAGCCTTGTTATTACAAGGCAATGATTTCCCAATTTCACATTTTACCCAGAGCGCTTTTTCTAAAGTGCTCCACTATATAAAAAAAAATAAAAGAGGGGGATCAGTGTACGATTTTTTAATTGTTTCGGAGAAGGCATTGCGACTTACAAAAAAAAGATTACACTTAAATAATATAGAGGTGATTCCTGTAAAGGAATTGTCTCGGTTAATAAGGAAAGAAAAGAGTATCGCTAAAATTGTGGGGGGATGGAATGATGAAAATTTTGATCGTTGATGACGAGGCCACATTGCGCGTGGCTTTGGCGGGATTATTCCAGCTGGACGGTTATACCGTGGTTGTTTGCGGGAGCGGAAAAGAGGCTCTATCAAAGTGGACGGACGACATAACTCATGTTGTGTCGGATGTCCAAATGCCAGGCATTTCAGGAGTGGAATTAGCGCAGAGTCTTCTTGAAAAGAAGCCTGAGCTAAAACTGGTTTTATACACTGGCAATAAGTATATTTTTAAGACATTGCCTAAAAACATCTGCGGGCTTCAGAAGCCCGTGGCATTCCAGGAAATAAAGGATGCTTTAGATCTAAAATAAGCATCCCAGAAGGGAACAGACAAATGCGCATAAAAATGCGCATAAACGTCTGTTCCCTCTTTTTTTATTTTCTATCTCTAAATCCTATCTTTTTAAGATCGCGATTTGCGACCTTAAAAAATCTGCGCCTTTTTTTCAGACTTGTTTTTTTTCGTTTGCGCGGTTTCAAATAATCCGTATGCCTGTTTTTTTAATTTCATAAGTTAACGGATTTGATCCTGAATTAAGCTCCTCTTTTGTTAGCCCGATCGGTTCTAAACGAGTGTCCACTTTTCTAGCGTATTCCCATAATAACGACTCATTATCATCCCAATCAAGTTTAAACCTTTTAGATATAACGGCAATGTCAATGTCGCTCCATTTATGAGCTTTTTTTTTACTGTAAGAACCGAATAAATATATAGCATCTATCGGAAAGTTATTTTTTTCAAGTTTTTTAGCGTAATTTTTTATTATTTTTTTTACTTTAATGTCTGGCATAATTTTTTATATTTTTTCTGACTTCGTTTGGTTTCATAATTTTAGTATAGCATAAATTTACATAATGACAATAAGAAATGCTTTTAAATGAGCTTACTTAATGCTAACATCCTTACCTCTTAACCGCATTCGCCGCTTCTTCAAATTTTATGCTTAGGAGTTTTGAAACGCCGTCATCGCCCATTGCGACGCCGTAAAGAAGTTCCGCTTTGTGCATCGTCGCTCGGTTATGGGTTATGACAATGAACTGCGATCTATGAGAGAGCTCGTCTAAAATGTTTGAGAGTTTAAATGAATTTGCTTCATCTAAGGCGGCATCAACTTCGTCTAAAACGATGAAGGGAGCTGGATTATTTGAAATTATTGCGCAGATAAGCGCGATAGAAGTTAGCGCGCGTTCTCCGCCTGAGAGCATATTGATGCTCGCAACTTTTTTGCCAGGAGGAGTCGCTTGTATTTCAATTCCGAAAATAACTTTTTGCTTATATTTTTTTAACGGATTATTCTGCGCGGTGTCTTCTTTTAGTCCATCCATTGCCTGCCCCGCTTCACAGTTCTGGGGCGGGGAGAGGGGTGTTAATTCGTCATTTTCTCCTGTTTCATCAGCATCTTTCTGATCGTCAGTCTTTTCTTCAATAGCTTCTTCAATTTTTAAAAGTTTTGCGTTTCCTCCTTTAAAAAGAATTTTAAAATATTTTTGAAATTCCGTATTTATCTCATTGAACGCTTTTTCAAATTTATGCTTTATAGTTTCGTCAAGTTCGGCGATGACTTTTTCTAAAGAAGATATAGCGCGTTTTAAGTCGTTCACTTGCGTTGATAAAAATTCATAGCGCTCTTTTGTTTCAGTGTATTCTTTTTCTGTCTCTGGATCAATTCCTCCGATTATCTCCAAGCGGCTTTTAATTTTATTTATTTCGCTAATTAAGTTTTCTGGATTATCATTGCGTTCAAAATTTTCATCTAAAATTATTTCTTCATTTTTCATCTCCTGCTCTAAATCTTCTTTCTTCGTTTCTACTTTCGCTAAGTTTATTCTTAAAAAATTTATTTCTTCGCTGAATTTATTTATAACGCGCTGTTTTTCTTGATACTCTCTTTGGAGAGTGAATAATTTTTCCCGCTTATCTTCTTCTTTTTTGTTAAATCCATCTATTTCGCTTGATATTTCATTTATTTTTTTATTTATAATATCTAACTCGCCTTCTATTTTTTTATTTTCATCTTCCAGCTGTTTTAGTTTATCCGCATTATTAGGAGATCCTTTTTCCGCGTTTAAAATTTCTTTTTCTAAACTTTCTTCTTCAGACTTTATTTTTTTAAAAGATTCAGTTAAAAACATTTCCCGTTCTTTTTTTCCGTTTATTTCAAGCAATGCATTATTATAGTTTACAATGATTTTTTCTTTTTTTCCTAGAATTTCAGATAGTTTTTCTTTTAATTCATCAAGTTCTCCCCTTACTTCCTCCTTTTCTTCCGATATTTTAGAGATTATTTCAGTGAATTTAATGCGGATAATTTTTGCGTCTTGTTTTATTTTTTCAAATTCGCTAATATCTTTTATTGTGTCAAAAAGATTGAGAAGATTTTCGTATTCTTTGTAGATTTCTGAAATGTCTTCTTTTAACTTGGCGCTATCTAATGCTTTTGGGAAAATTTTCAGCTGCAAATCGTTTAGCGCCTGTTCTATTTTATTTTTTTCCTTGTCAATTTCTTTCTTCTCATCTGAAATATTTTTTATTTTTTCATTGAGCGTTTTTATAGAGGATGAGAGCGAGGATAGATTTATAGAAATTTGTTCGCTTTCTTTTTTTATTTCATCTTTTTTTCTTTCCATCCATACGAGATCTATTTTCCCTATTTTTTTATATTCAACTTCTTTGTCCGCTTTTATAACCGTCTGTTTTCTAAGAAGCAAATTTTTTTCTTCAATTAAAGAGTTATATTTATCTTTAAGTTTATTGAATATTTCATTTCTTGATTCCTCGCCTTTTAAATTCTGCATTTCTTCTTCAGTTTTTTTTATTTTATCTTCCAGTTCATTATGTTTTTTTTCTAAACTTTCCAACTCATTGCGCAAAATATTTTCCTGATCGTCAAATTTTTCTTTTATGCTTCCAAAATAACTTTTTTGCAAATTTCTAAGTTCTTTAAGAAGCGCCTCTCTTTTTTCTAATTTTTTTACCTGCCTTGTGAGGGATTTTAAGCGAGGTTCTATTTCTTTAATTAAGATGTCCGCTTTCGTTAGATTATCATGGCTTAAGATAAGTTTATTTAAGGAAAAATTGCGTTTTATTTGGTATTCTTTAACTCCTGCGGCTTCATCAAAAAATTCTTTTCTTTCATTTGGAGGAGCGATAAGAAAATAATCAATCATTCCTTGCCCGATTACACTGTATGTCCTTTGCCCGATTTGCGCTTTTGCGAGTAGCATCTGGATGTCAGAAAGCCGCACTTTATTTTTATTTAAGAGGTATTCGCTTTCTCCATTTCTATAAAGTCTGCGCGTTATCCCGATTTCAGAATAGTCTATCGGCGCGCGGCCTGATTCATTATTTAAAAATAAAGAAACCTCGGCGAAACCAAGCCGAGCTTTTTTATCAGAGCCAGAGAAAATAACATCTTCGCTTTTTTTAGCGCGAAGAGTTTTTACGCTTTGCTCTCCTAATACCCATCTAATCGCGTCAGCGATATTAGATTTTCCCGATCCGTTAGGTCCGACAATCGCGGTAATTCCTTTATTTCTTATAGTTTCTTTAGGAAAATGGATCGTTGTTTTTTTAGCGAATGATTTGAATCCTTGTATTTCTATTTTTTCTAAGTACATAAATAAAAAAATCAAAAGTCAAAAGTAAAGTGAAAAATTATAAAACAAAACGGTAAATATCTTTGTCCTTCCACTTGAGGTCGCAAATTGTGACCTCAAAGAATATAGCATAAAATAAAAAAGCAATATAATGCGACTTATCTATATTTTACAATATATTGCTTTTGAAAGCAAGGGAAAAAAGTTCAGTTGATTTTTTTTATTATCTCCCCTCCATTCCGAAGGAAGTTGCTTTTAATATTTTTATATTTATGAAATTGCCTATTAAATCCCCCCTAACCCCTCTTTGAGAAAGGTGGGAATGAGAGGAATGATTGGATTTTATTTTCATATTTATAAATTGCGCAGTTTTTCCGATGCAGTAATCATCAGTCTGACTCTCAACTAGTACGCGGACGGTTTTTCCTATAAATTTTTTATTATTTTCTAAAGCAGTCTTTTTTAAAATTTTTGTTAAAATATTTTCGCGTTCGGCTTTTTTTTCTGGCGCAACATTATTTTTTAATCCGTACGAGGCAGTGCCAGCTCTGGGAGAGTAGCGCGCGATATACGCCATTGTGTATTTTACTTTTTTAAATATGTCAACCGTTTCTTGAAAATCTTTTTTTGTTTCTTTAGGGAAACCGACGATAACATCTGTTGAGAACATAATATTTGGAATGCGCGCTTTTATTTTTTTTATCAGTCCCAAATAATGAGTTTTAGTATATTTGCGATTCATCGCTTTTAAAATTTTATCGCTTCCAGACTGAATCGGGAGATGCAAATAAGGAGTAATTTTTTCGCATTCCGCGATTGCGCTAATCAATTCATCAGTCATATCTTTTGGATGGCTTGTCGCGAAACGAATCCAAAAATCGTATGGAATGGAATTTATTAGGCGGAGGAGGGCTGGGAAATTAATGTTTTTTTTATTTTGTGAGTCGTTATAACTATTAACATTTTGTCCGAGCAGAAAAATTTCTTTATAATCATTTTTTATAAGCCGGCGGATTTCATTTAATATATCTTTAGACGGACGAGAGTATTCGCGTCCCCGCGTGTATGGCACAACGCAGTATGAGCAGAAGTTATTGCACCCTGTCATAATCGGAACATAAGCTTGAAAATTAGATTGATATTTTGGTTTTATGGTTAAATAATTGTAATTTATTTTTTTATGTTCAGATCTGCCAGATGAGAAACTAGAAACCCGCCTGAACGAATCATTCGGGCAGGTTAGAAATTTGAAATTAGAAATTTGGGAAATTTTTCCTATATCACAAACAATATCAAATTTATCCGCCAGCTTTTTTTTATCTGAATCTAAAACGCACCCTGTGAGCAGAGTTTTTAAGCGCGGATTTTTCTTTTTTAATTCTTTATATTTTTGCGCGCGTCCGTAAACGCGATCAACGGCAGTTTGGCGCACCGAGCATGCGATTACTATTATTAAATCAGCTGTTTCTTCTTTAGAACACGCTGTCCATCCTGCTGATTCCAAAACAGCGGCGATTCGTTCGCTGTCGCTTTTATTCATCTGGCAACCGTATGTTTGTATATAGTAGTTCATATACTCCAATTTAATCAGATTTTAAATAAAATGTCTAGAATTTTTTTTCTTGACTTTGCGAATAAAAATGATACACTATAAATAGTTAGTGTTGAAATAGTTTTCATTTTGTTTCTCCACCTTTATAAGGGGGAGTTAGAGGGGGTAAAATTTGGCTAATTTTTAAAAACCACCCCTAACCCCTCCTTGGTAAGGAGGGGAAACTTTGCGACTATTTCAACAGCAACTAAATATGCATAATTTGAAAGGACAAATTGATTATTGGAGAAAGTCAGCGGAGGATAATTGGGATGCCGCTAATGTTTTATTTAAAAGCAAACATTATGATTTTTGTCTTTTTACTTGCCATTTGGCGATAGAAAAATTATTGAAAGGGTTGGTTGTTATTGAAACAAAAGAATATGCGCCGCGTATTCATGATTTGGAAAGGCTGGCAGTTTTAGCAAAGTTGTCTTTAGAAGAAGGACGGAATATGAATTTAAAGATCATCACAAGATTTTGCATGGCTTGCCGTTATCCAGATGAAAAATTTACATTTTATAAAAAATGCACTAAAGATTATACAGAAAAATATTTAAAAATTTGCGAAGAATTATTTTTATGGTTAAAAATGCAATACCCCAAAAAGTAAAAAAAGAAGTTGAAAAATATATTTCAATATTGAAAGAAGACAAATTGCCTATTAAAGAAGCAATTTTATTTGGTTCGTATGCTACTGGAAAACAGCGCAAATGGAGTGATATTGATTTATGCATTATTTCTCCAAAATTTAAGAATTCGTGGGATGCCACAGAGTATTTGTGGTTTAAAAGAAAGATTTTTGATGTAAAATATACGATTGAGCCAGTCGGATTCAGTCCGAAAGATTTTCGCGAATCAAGTTCTCTTATAAATGAAATAAAAAAAACAGGAATACGGATTATATAGATTAAAAAAGCAGGCGGTGCGTAAATTTAGCGTGCTGTCTGCTTTTTAAATTTTTTTCTCGATGCCGTAATTTTTTTGAGGATTCAGAAGAAAAGTGAAAAGATTATTAATGATATAGTTTGCTATGGCCGCCTATTGCCGCAAATATGCATTCTTCCGAGCCATTATATTTATAAATAGCTCTTAAATCTCCCGAAATATTTATACTGCGATAATCTAAAAATTTGCCTTTTAGCGGATGATTATTTAAAATCGGATTAAATGGTTCATTGCAAAAAAGCTCCAACTTATTTTTGATTTGCTCTTGTGTTTTGGAGCTTAATTTTTTATATTGTTTTTCAAAATTTTTATGGAAGCGGATTATCATAGCGAAGACAAGTACTTCTTTAAATCTTTGGAACTTGAAAGCGCCGGAGATATATTTTTATTTTGTTTAATGTCTTTCTCTATTTTTCCTAAAATTTCCTCTAATTCATAAGACATCGTTGGCATAGCGTTAAAATAAACGGTTTTATTTCTTATAAATTGTTTGAGGTAGGCGTTAATTATTGCGCTTAAAGATAGTCCTAAATCTCCTGCGATTTTTTTTGCTTTTGTCTTAACTTTTTGGTCAGCTTTTATATTGATTATAGTTTTCATATAACTATAGTATATACGACGGTTATTTTACTGTCAAGAGCGTTTTTTAAAATAAAAAAACTCCATCCGAAATGCATTAAGCGCATTTCGGATGGAGATGTTGAAAAGAGCTGGTACTCTAATATCGCGGGCGAGAGCTGGCAGATGGTGTAACCTGTGATTTAATCGCAGGCGTCTCGGTAGAATTATTCTCTAGGCACTCCTTGCACAGTAAACGATCTGGGAGCTTGAATGGGTTGGCTGAAAGTCTTGATTCGGAATAGTGTGGCTTTACCTGTCCGCTTACAGGATCTTTCAGCATATACCATGAACCTTCGGCGTTGGACGGATAGAATAAAGCGTCAGGGTCAGATTGCGGAATAATGGCATAACCGCGTGTGGGGGCTTGCGCGATTTTTTGCGGATTTGTGTACTGTGTTGCGTAAGGAATCGGGTAGCCAATCCCTTCGCCGATGTACACATAGCAACAGCGATATTCGCTAAATATATAAAGGTAAGTTATGTAATCCATTTGATCGCATAATTCCTTTATATCTTTTAGCATTCTCTTTTGCCGAAAATTTTTGATATTCGGCATCCCGAGTTGAGCCGTCCCTTCTCGCAAAATCCGTTCTTGTTCCGCTTGCTGTATAGAATCGCTGGAAGGTTGATAGTCACAAGCCGAGATAAAAAACATAATCAAAACAAACAAAAATGCAGATATTTTTTTCATTACTTTATTCTCCTTTATTTTACGCTCATTCGTTCACGTCGCAATTCGCTAATAAACGTACGCAGGTCTTGAGGTAAGCTAGATTCATCAATGTTTCCTGCTCGGTGTAAAATGACTGAAGCTATGGCGGGACTGTCGCCCAAATAAATTTTTGGTAAAAAACTAACAGCGCTTAACAAAATTATCTTAAATCTTGTTAACCTTTGTTAACTTTTTATCATTTTTACTCTTTTTTATCTCTTTTAAAACATAATAATCCCTTGACGGGGCGG
>JAZDEU010000039.1:0-8380 GCA_043808545.1 bacterium
TTTCAATATAAATGTTTCAAAAGATTGATTTTAAACCTGCAACAAATCAAGCAACAAAGTTCAAAAATCCATACCTTCCCCTCCTTCCTGCACTTTACATCCAGCTATAATTTTAAAACGCTCCTCCTTTCCAAATTTTAAATTCAGCCGTGTAAAAGCTATGCATAAACCTCGCCTCCTCGCAAAAATATCGCGCAATCAAAGTTGTTAGAATAAAAATTGTTAATGAGCGAACTCGCTCCGCTTTTTCTCCCTCCAAAAAAGAACTATCCTCGTAAAACCACCCTAATTTAAGCATATTTTTTAAAAAATGTCAAATTTTTTAATTCTAAACGCCACGCTGATATTGATAAGTGTATAAATTTCGTGTACAATGGGGATATATGAATATCTTATTTAAAAAAATTGAAATTCCAAAATTGACGAGAAAAATTATTTTTTATTTATTTTTATTCATAATAGGCATTTTATTTATTTATTACATAATTCCTTGTCTCTTATGGGGAGATATGGGAGTAAAATGTTTTTTTAGCTGGTTTTATTGGCTTAATAACAAATTAAGCATTTCACTAATAATTATTTTTATTGTGTACTATTTTATTGCTAAAAAGATAAGGCGGGATTAAAACACAGTTTTAATCCCGCCAAAATTCAGAAAAGCAAGCATATGACCGCTACTGACCTTGAACGCTGATGTATTTTATATCATTATCCAAGGCGATATCATCCGGTAAAACATATGCGCCGCCATTATAATCAAGATCAAAGGAAACTCCCCATCTATAAGCATACCATACCAAGCTACTGCAATAATGGTATTGAGGGTTTGGAAATTTCGAGAGTGGATACTTCCACCAATAAGGTACGCCCCATTCCTCTTTGGCTTTATTAATAGCTACCTCTGTATGATAGGATGAGGCATTTTTTACGCGCAGAATGGTAACTCTTGTAAATGCGCCATTTTTAAACCAATTTGCCCAATCAGTGATTGAATAAATATCTACTGCATAACCATCTCCTCGAATTTCGATGGTTGTATTTCGGTCAACCACAAGCGCGGCATGGGTATAATAAGTAATAGTAGCCTGACCTGCATTCGGATTCCTTCCGAGTAAAATATCCCCAGGCTGAACCATGCTCAGATCAAGATTTGCAGCCATAGCAGGTGAAGTCAAAAATATCCCACAGCTTACCAAAACAAGTATTACAAATCCTATTCTTTTCATAACTTTTTCTTCCTTTTTTATCGGTTAAAAATTACTTGAAATTAAAAAAACAGCATTAATAAATTTTTAAAAGGATCCCGTCCTCCTTCCTTTTCCTGCGCTATTACACCCAGCTATAATTTTAAAAAACCACCCCCTTCCAAATTCTAAATTCAGCCAGCTGTAAAAGCTATTGGGTTAGACGCGCTGACTACAAACAGCACCCATACGAATAATAGGATTTGGTTTTAAAAACCCGCCTCCTCGCAAAAATATCGCGCAATCAAAGTTGTTAGAATAAAAATTGTTAATGAGCGAACTCGCTCCGCTTTTTCTCCCTCCAAAAAAGAACTATCCTCATAAAACCACCCTAATTTAAGCATATTTTTAAAAAAATGTCAAATTTTTTGGTTGTAACTTGCTCACTGGCTCTTGCAGATGCTAGCGTTCGCAACGCTAGCAAGCGTTGCGAACGCGGGATGCGAGAGTGATGTTCGCGGTCGCACCGCCTCTGCGCTTTGCTTAAGCGTTGCGACCGCTCGGCAATAACTGCTATTGATAGTGAGCAGTTACTTTTGGTTAGACGCGCCGCTACCCCCGCAATACTGCATACGAATAAAATAATGTTTTAAACGCGCTATTTTTTAGCCAAACAAAAAAATTGATTTCTCAATTTTTTTAACATATCGCATCTTGGTTTTCACCTTACTTCACTTCTCATATTGTTTTTATTGTCTAAAAAATAAAATATAAAACAAATAGCTATATAATATATGATAATTTGTAATAGAAGACCTATGATTTGAGTCGCATTGGAAAAATAAATTTCACTAGGGATAATCCTATAAAGCAAGCTTACAATTTTTGAAGATATTATACTGGACGCTAAAAAAATAAAAAAAACTTTTGTTAAGTCTAAAAAGTATTTTTTTTAAAAAAAATTCTTTCTTTAAAAAAATTGTAACAGCATAAGAAACAATGAATAAATTCAAAACACATAACAAATGCAAAGAAAAATTAAATTTTGCATGATTTTCAAAAGCAATATTCCTGCTAATAATTCCTGTTAAAAAAATAAATGGATATGCAATGAGTAAAGAAATAAAAATATAAAAAATTAGTAATTTTATTTTATCTTTCTTTATTTTTAAAAAAATCATAAGCTAAAACAATAAGATGCGCAAGAAGATAATAATAAGATAATGATAAGAGCAATCCTATAATACCCCCAAAAATAGTGCTTAGTATAGAGGGGAATGTGACATAAATTATTTTTCCTATTAAAGAAATGATAATGTCTACAGGCAATAAAATATACTTAAAATTTTCTGTTATAGGCGCATACCCATATTTATTAAAAAAAATGCTATTGAAAAAATGTATAAATGTAAAAAATATTATAAAAAAACACGCTATTAAATTTTTAGTTGTTTTTTTTGTCATAAAAAATATTTAGTTGGACGGCGATTGAATCAATCGCCGTCCAACTTATGAATTGCTTTTAATACATAAATAACGGCGTGGCGGAGATATAGCCGCCCATGTCGTGTTGATTGGCAAAGCGGATTCTGTATGTAATACTTTTTGACCCGCTATATAATATGATATTGGTAAAAAGACCATAGTTCACATTCTGCTCAGTAAAAACATGCCAGTTGCGATCCCCATTGTAATCTTTCCATGCGACCTGCACGGCTCCGCTAGCTTGATGAAACCAATAAGGGTTTTTGCCGATCAAACTCAACTTCCATGTTCCAGCTTTCCACGGTTCAAAAACGACCTCAGAAATACATTTAAAATATTTGATCGGAAGAACATTGACCTCAGAAGTTTTATTTTCTGTAAGGTTTGGGTAACAATTCACTGTTTGATAATCACTAAACAGTGACGCATTAGAAACGCTTGCCACACTTACGCAAAAACATACAACGAGGGAAAAACAAATCGCAAGAATTAATTTCTTCTTCATTAAATTTTACAAGGTTGTTCAAATATAGACGATTATTGGATTAGAACCGAACAGCCCTTGGATAAACCCAGTCATCAAATATCCCATTCCTTCTATCATATCATCAGGATTTGATGAACTCGCATCCCCATAAATGAAACTGAGCTAACTAAAAAAGAGGCTGACGACCTCGTTGCTTTGCAAATCAAAGCCAGCCATGAAAGGAAGGAGAAAAAATAGTATAGCATTCTTATTATGCGCCACAGTTTTTTTTACTACTGTGGCGCTTTTTTTTTATCTCAATCTTCCGCTCATTCTCTTTTCCCCCATACCCCAGTTCCACCCAAATAGTATTCTTCGGCAATATTTTTTTAATCCTCTCTGGCCATTCTAGAATTGAAAATGTATCAGATTTTCCAAAATATTCTAAAGCGCCGATATCTTCTATTTCACTGGTGTCAATTATTCTATATGCGTCAACATGACAGATATATTTCACATTTGATTTGTTTTTCCCACCCCTAATTTCTAATTTCAAATTTCTAATTTTTAATTTATATACTTTCATCAAAACAAAAGTAGGACTATTAACATTTTTTTTATACCCCAGCCCCTCAATGATTCCTTTAGCAAAAACCGTTTTCCCAGCCCCCAAATCGCCATGCAAAGCTAAAATTTCGCCGCCCTTTAATTTCGCCGCTATTTTTTTCCCTATTTTTTTTGTCTCATTTTCTGACTTTGAAATATATTTCATAAATCAATAGTAGGGGCATATTGCAATATGCCCCTACAAAAAAATTATAGTTGCCAGTTCGGATCAATTTTAATTCTCGCAGGCGGCACTTTAATCACAGATGACTTTGCCATATATCTATAATACGCCGTGGCTCCAACCATCGCCGCGTTATCTGTACACAAAATTTGTTCAGGAACATTAAATACTATTTTTTCTCCCAATTCGCGCTTCACCGCTTCCTCTATTTGTCTCCGCAATTCTTTATTCGCCGCCACTCCTCCTGCCAATAAAACACTTTTAACTTTATATTTTTTAGCCGTCGCTATTGTTTTATGAACTAGAACATCAATAACCGCTTGCTGAAATTCCGCGCAAATACCAGCTATGATAGATTCATTTAAACTTTTTTCTTTCTCCAATTTCCGTACCAAATACAATACAGCAGTTTTCAACCCGGAAAAACTAAAATCAAAATCATTGTTTTTTATCATTGGACGCGGCAATTTAAAACCCCCCTTCCACCCCTTTAAAAAGGGGGATAAAGGGGGTTTTAAATCCGCCATCTTAGAAACAATCGGTCCCCCAGGATAACCCAAGCCTAAAATTTTTGCAACTTTATCAAACGCCTCGCCTGCCGCATCATCTCTCGTCTCTCCGACAGTTTTATATTTAAGATGATCTCGCATTAAAACTAACTCCGTATGCCCTCCAGAGACTACCAAAGATAAAACTGGAAATCTCAATTTTTTTGAGTCTTGACTTTTGAGTTTTGAGTTTACGCTAATTGGCGTTAGCCAGTTTGCATAAATATGCGATTCAATATGATTAACGACTATAAGTGGCTTCTTCCAGACATACGCCAAAATTTCAGCGCTCTGTGCGCCAATTAAAAGTGATGACATTAACCCCGGTCCGCCAGTCACAGCAATTAAATCAACCTTAAACACACCCCTGTCCCCTCTTTTAGAGGGGAACGAATTGAGTTTTTCCCCTCTTGAGAGGGGTAGGGGTGTGTTATTCGCCCCCCTTAACGCCTCATCAATTACCGGCATAATATTTAAAATATGGTTTCTAGCCGCAACCTCGGGCACAACCCCGCCGTATTTTTTATGTATATCTATCTGTGATGAAATAACATTTGACAATATTTTAACCTTGCCGCGATTACCTTCAATAACCGCCGCAGATGTCTCATCACAAGATGTTTCTATTGATAATATTTTCATACTTTTTTACTATTCCAATAATTCTAAAAACTCTTTTTCATCAATAATTTTAACTCCAAGCTTTTGCGCTTTTTCATATTTTGAACCAGGCTCCGCTCCGACAACAACATAATCCGTATTCTTTGAAACTGAAGAAACCCAATTCCCGCCGCATCCGCGTATTTTACTTTTAGCATCTTCCCTGCTCATTGATTCTAAAGAACCAGTTACTAATATTTTTTTTCCTGCTAATTTTCCAACTGCCTTAATCGCTTCCGCCTTTTCAATTTTAATACCGCTGTCTAATAATTTCTTTATAAAATCCAAATTTTTTTCATCGCTAAAATAATCAGAAAGACTTTTCGCAACTACTTCTCCAATATCTTCTACCTCGCGCAAATGAAAAAAAACTTTCTCTTCTCCCCCTTCTTTGCCATCTTTACCTTCTATCCCTTCTCCCCCCGCTTTTTCCAGCTCTTCCAAAGTCCCGAAATTTTCAGCTAACTTCAAAGCTGTTTCTTCTCCAATATGCCTAATTCCTAGCGCATAAATAAATCTCCCTAAACTTATTTTTTTAGATTCTTCAATTGACTTAATTAAATTATCCGCCGATTTTTCCGCAAATCGCTCTAAAGGTTCTAAGTCATCCCGCGTCAATTTAAAAATGTCCGCCGCATCTTCAATTAATTTATTTTCTAATAATTGATCAATAATTTTCGGACCCATCCCATCAATATTAAAAGCTTTCCGCGATACAAAATGGTATAACTTTTCTTTATGCTGGGCAAAACAATTTTTATTCATGCAATAATGCGCCGCCTCGCCTTCTCTCCTTATAACTTCCGACCCGCAGATCGGACATTTATCAGGAATACGATATTTTTTTTCTTTTCCAGTTCTTAATTTTGGCAGCACTTCCACAATATCAGGAATCACATCGCCTGCTTTTTGGATTATCACAGTATCGCCAATACGGACATCCAGCCGCTCAATCTCATCCTGATTATGGAGCGTCGCCCGCTGAACCACGGAACCGGCCACTCTTACAGGACGCAAATGCGCAACTGGCGTCAAAGCCCCAGTGCGTCCCACCTGAACCTCAATATTTTCCACTATGGTAGTCTCAAATTCCGCGGGGAATTTATACGCCGTCGCCCAACGCACGGTTTTTGCCGTACGCCCTAGCCGCTTTTGCAAATCCATAGAATTAACTTTTATAGCAATCCCGTCAATTTCATAAAGCAGCTTTTCTCTCTTTTTCTGTATATCATTAAAATATTTTAAAACTTCATCTATATTTGATAATTTTTTATAATGTGGTTCTACTCTAAACCCTAAATTTTTTAATGCAATGAGCAAATATTCCTGCGTTTCAACTTCTTTACCGCTATAAATACTGTAAAAAAATACAGCTAAATTCCTTTCTGCCGCGACTTTAGGATCTAGCTGGCGCACAGTGCCTGCCGCCGCATTTCTAGGATTAGCAAAAATTTGGCCGCCAATTTTTTCCTGCGCCTCGTTAAACTCCTCAAAACTTTTTTTCGGCATATAAACTTCTCCGCCGACTTCAATATCAATCTCTTCATTTATTTTTAACGGCGCGCTCTTTATCGTCCGTATCGTATGAATCACATCTTCGCCGACAATTCCATCCCCTCTCGTTACCGCTCTTGCTAAAATTCCCTTTTCATAAATAAAAGACATATTAAGCCCGTCAATTTTTAACTCGCAGACATATTCAACATCCTTGTCTAAATTCACACCCAAAAACCGCTTTACTCTTTTATCAAATTCGCGAACCTCATCAAAATCAAAAACATCCGAAAAAGAATATTTCGGAATTTTATGCTTATGCTTTTCAAATTTTCCCAAAGCTTTCCCGCCAATTCTCTGCGTCGGCGAATCTGGAGTTATTAACTCGGGATATTGGCTTTCAAGCGATGCCGCTTCTTTTTTTAAACTGTCTCGCACCGCGTCCGCTACAATCGGTTTATCCAAAACATAATAAGCGTAATCAATCTCGCGCATTTGACGCTTTAATTTTTCCAGTCGTATTTTTGCTTCGGATTTATCCATATTCTCAATATTTAAAATGCCATAATTTCCACATCCCCAATCCCCCAAAACTCTTTTGTTATTTTAACCGCTTTTTTCTCATCAAAAGATTTACAGGTGTAAATTATTAGCGATAAAAATTTCGTGTTAGACCATACATAAACTGAAACCCCAGAATCTATTAAAGGCACAAACGCGTCATACCCTTGATTTTCATTTCTGCCTTCCACTCCCGGCAAAAAAATTATTGGCGCACCATACATTCTCAAATTAAGACTTTCTGTAATTTTTTTAAAATAATTCTCAATAATATTTTTATCCGCATCTATTTCATGAAATCCTTCAATAAGAAGTCTTTGTCTTAAAATATTTGGCGCTAAATTTTTCATAAATCTAAAATCTAAAATTGCGTTCTCCTTTTCACCTCCTCTATAATCTCATCCCAATAATCGCCGTGCGGAACATATTTTTCAGGATGTAATTTTAATTCTTTTTCCAGTTCTTCAAGAAAAATGAATTTAATCCCAGCTAATTCTTCCTTTTGCAGTTTTAAATTATTAATATCTCCGTCAAACTTAAAAAAATAAACATATGCGTGTTCATTATTTTTCTTTTCGTTATAAGTCATCCTAAGCTCATGTATCTTGAAAAATTCTAAATCATCCAACTCTAATTTTAATCCAATCTCTTCTTTAGTTTCACGCAAAGCGGCATTTAATGTCTTTTCTCCGACGCCAATATGTCCTGCCGCCGAAATATCCCACATATTAGCCCAATCCTTAGTATTTGCTCTAAATTGCAAAAATATTTCTCCTTTTGAATTATAAATCCAAACATGAGCCGTCCTGTGCCATAGTCCGTCCCGATGCACCTCGCTTTTCATTTTCTGAATTCCAAGCGGCTTATTTTCTTCATCAAAAATATCTATTAGTTCATCTGGCATATACTTTTTCATTTATACAATTGGCTATGAGTCCCAATGGCAATGAAAATAATATCTTCTAATTTTTCTTCAAATATCGCTCTGCAATCTCCTGAAACATTGATACTTCTTAGACCGTTTAATTTTCCTGAAAGCGGGTGATTGTTTAATGGGACTGTCGCCGAATGGCGTTTTTGCGTCATTCTGAGGAGGAACGACGAAGAATCCCAGAGTTTTTTCGCTTAACCACGGGATTCTTCACCCGCTAAAGCGGGTTCAGAATGACGCGCTAAACGTTTGGCGACACTC
>JAZDEU010000040.1:0-8257 GCA_043808545.1 bacterium
TAAAATTTAAAATTTGTAATTTAAAATTTTAAGCTAAATTAGTTTATCCATAAATATAATCTTAAATAGTATTGCTATATAAATCGGCAAGTAATGATTTTTTGTTATTGTCTTTACTTTAAAAGTATTATATAATATTAACAGTAAAGTGTCAAAGAGGTTTTATATATGTCTTGTGATTTTTGCGAACATAGAAAAACGGTTAAAATAATAAGTATAATTTTTATTTCTGCTATCTTGGCAAGCGTAATTTTCCTTTTTGGTTTTGAAAATATAAATTTAACAAAAGCGGGAGAGTTTGATGCTGTGAGCGGATGGCTTTGGGCGTATAACGCGGGATGGATTTCTCTTAATTCGCAAAATTGTATAAACGCAAATTTTTTAATACCGGGAACTTGCAGTTTTAATAATGTTGATTACGGAGTTAATGTGGCCGTTGACGGAAAAGTTACAGGCGAGGCGTGGTCGGAAAATGTCGGGTGGATATGCTTTGGCGAAACATGCGCTGAAGCCGGATGGGGAGGAACTAATGCTCCAGATGGAAATCCCGCGTCCGCGAGTTTTGATGGTGTTAAATTTTCAGGATGGGCTAAAATGTTATCTTTGAAGGAAGAGGGATGGATTAAATTGCAAGGACCCGCAACATCTTCCGCGGGAAAAACTGGAGCTTCTTGCTTTAATTGCTATTATAATGAAGGGACGAAATGCAAGGCTTGTTTTACTGAAACGTCATCTGATTACGGGTTAGTGGGGGATGTTTGTTATGAATGCGCCGAATGCGCCACGAGCACTTTGCCTTATATATGCAATAACTGCGATACGAATTGCAATAGATACGGTTTAGTTGTTGATACAACTTCTAAGGAGATATTTGGCTGGGCATGGGGAGGATTTGACAATGATAAAGGCATCGGGTGGGTAAAGGCGGATCATGATTTCTGGACGCTATACAGCCCTTTCGCTTGGCTTGAAACTAAATATGGGAATGTTTATTCTAAGAATTCTGTTTCAGGCAAAAGCGCTCCTCACGGTCGGTATAACGCGACTTATTGCGTTCAAGCAACTGGACTTATAACAAATTTTAAAACTGCCAGCGGATGCAAAATGGCAGGGTTTGAAAATATAAATTTTCCAAATGCATCTAATTTATATATGAATGTTTTAGGGAAAATAAATAAAGCTGGAATTTTAAGCGGGGAGTATGGGGAAGTTATTACTATTGAACGAGTTGGAGAAACAGAATTTACAAGAGCGAATTTAATAAGCAATCTTACCGCCCACTGCAAGTTAGATGGTAAAATATATCATATTGTAGGAAATTTAACGATAGATAATACAGATTTAGATTTTTGCAATGCAAGCACGGATTCTAATGGAAGCGGGTTAGTTATTATAGATGGAAATTTGAATATTAATATGAATCTTACCTATGATACTTCTTCTGTGTCAAGAATTAAGCAGTTAGCTTCGGTAGGATGGATTGTAGGAGGAAATTTAACTTTTCATCCTGTCGTTGAAGAAGCAGTCGGCGCGTTCTATATTGAAGGAAATGATGGCGTTGCTGATAATTCCGCGGTATATACAGGAGTATCAAATAATAAATTAACGATTTATGGTTTAATTATAGCGCCGGAATATAGTTTTGAGAGGGAGTATGAAAGCCTTACGGAAGGATCAGAGCGCGTTATTTATGACGGTCGCGCTTTAGTGAATACTCCTCCCGGGATGGAAGATTTAACTAAAGCTTTGCCTTTATGGAGCGAGGCGGCGCCATAAAAAATTTTTAATTTTTAATTTTTAATTTTTAAATAATGCTTAAATTTTTAATTTTCAAACAGCAGTGTTTTTGTTACCCCGATAGTTTTAAAAAGTTAAAGGATGAAATTTATAAATTAAAGCATTAAATAATTATTTTAAAAATTATAAAATTAAAAATTAAAAATTAAATAGGATGTCTTTATTTAAAATGCAAAAAAACATATTAGGAGTTGATTTAGGTTCTTCAAGCATAAAAATCGTCGAATTAAAAAAGAATGAAAAAGGGAATGAAATAGATTTGGTTACTTATGGATTAGCTAAATTTCAAGCTTCCAATATTAAAAAAAATTATTCTCTAGAGCAGGAAAGAATGGCGGTTATTTTAGGTAAATTATGCAAGGAAGCTAAAGTTACCGCGGTAAACGCGATCGCTTCGCTTCCTCCATTTTTCGTGTTTACTTCTATTATAAGTCTTCCAGAAATGGCAAAAGAGGATATAGATTCCGCTGTTCAATGGGAAGCTAAAAAAGTTATCCCTTTACCTTTAGAGCAGATAGAATTAAAATGGAAGATAATAAATATAAAGGGTGATAAAAATGTTATGCGCGAGCATAATAAATTTTCGGGAGATATGGGTGTTTTAAAGCAATCTAAAAACAATAGCGGAGAAGAGAGGGAATCAGAGGATGAAGAAAACGGCGCAAATGTGATGGGTGAAAAAGTAAAAGAAAAAGAAAAATATCAAATACTTCTTACAGGAGCGGCAAAAAAGATAGTTCAGAAGTATATGTATATTTTTAAAAAGGTTGGATTGAATTTATACAGTCTTGAAACGGAATCATTTGCATTGAGCAGATCTTTATTAGACGAAAAATCTAATTCTGTGGCGATGATTGTTGATATTGGCGCGTTAAATACAAATATTTCAATTATAAAATTCGGAGTTCCGTTTTTAAATAAGAGTATTGATGTCGGCGCCGTAACGATTAGCAAGATTATAGCGAACAGTCTTAATATAAATTTAGAAAGAGCGGAACAGTTCCAATATGATATTGGGGTGAGCTTGGGGAAGAATCAAGAAAAAAATGAGGCTATACCTAAAATTATTGAAGATTCTTTGTCGCCGATTATTAATGAAATAAAGTACAGTTTTAATTTATATGAGGAATATAAAAATTCTATTTTAAGTCCTGAAGACAGGATTGAAAAAATAGTTCTATCCGGAGGCGGAGCGGTTATACCTAATTTATCGGATTATTTATCGGATTTATTAAATATAAAAGTTTATATCGGAAATCCGTGGGGAAAGATAAAACATCATAAGGATTTAGATATGGTTCTTGAAGAATTAGGCCATAATTTCCCCGTCGCTGTTGGTTTGGGGATGAGGGATCTGATGTAGAATATGGTGTATAGGAGTTGAAATATTTTTCGCGTCATTCTGAGCGTAGCGAAGAATCTCATAGCTAGAGGTGCTAATGCTGGGATCCTTCGTCGGCTAACGCCTCCTCAGGATGACGCAAATGATTATGGATTTTTTATCCAAACAAAATGAAGACGATTCTAAAATTTTTCAAGAAAAAGAAGGCGGAGAAAAGAAAGAGAAAATAGTGTCTTCCAGCAAAGAAGAAAATGACGCAGAAAAAGTCGGTTTTTTAGATAAGATAAGAAAATTAATAAATAAAGATAAAGGAGGAGATGCAAATAATAAAGATAGCGGAAGAGATTTCCGCGATGGAGATGTTAATTTTGTAGCTTCTGATTTTATAGTTCCGCCAGAGAAAGAGGTTAAGAAAAAATTAATTATTTTAATTATTTTTGTTGTTATTATTATTATTGTCGTTGTTGCAATATATACAGCATTAGCAATAAAAGAGAAAATTTCTTTAGCGGGATTTGAAAGTTTAACAGAGGAAAAGGATAATATCCAAAAACAAATAGATGCTTTAGAAAGCGCAGAAGAGGCTAGTGAAAAATTAGGGCGGGATGTCGCTTTAGCGGGAGCGTTATTAGATCAGCACATTTATTGGGATAAATTTTTTAAGTTGATAGAGGGTTACACTCGCGCTGATGTTTTCTACGAATCATTTAATGCAGACAGCGCCGGGCAATTAAAAATTGATGTAGTGGCATCTGATTTTAATGCTTTAACGGAGCAGATTAGAGTTTTTGAAGAGGCGGAACAGTTTAATTCTGTTGAAGTGTCTTCTATTAGTTTAGAAAAAGATAGCAAGACAGGCAAGATAGGCGGCGTGAAATGTTTTATTTCTATGAATGTGGATTCTGCGACTTTTTATAAAAAGTGAAAGCCGTATTTAGTATAAAGTATTTAGTATTAAGTATAAAATACTAAATATACATAATACATAAAATACATAATACATAATACATAATACTAAATACTTCCCTATGCCGGAGATAGATAAAAAACAAAGATTTAAGAATAGGATGTTGAATTATTTCGTTAATTATTTCTTTTTTATAGTGTTTGTCGTTTTTATTATTCTTTCTATGGTTGCTTTGCTTTTTATTCTATGGCCGAAATATAGAAATAGCAGACTTTCTGTGGGGAAAGGGCAGCTTAATATGAACAATGAAATAGAAACTAAGAAATTTGAACTGGCTTCTTTGGAATCAAGCAAAAAAGGAATGGATGTTATTGATAAAGATAATCTTATTAAATTAAATAGCATTATTCCTTCTAAGGAAAATGTTTCTTATGTTATAAAAGAGCTTAATACAATCGCTACCGATAGCGGATTTTTTTTGACAGATGTGAAATATTCTAAAAGTGGTAATAATCCAGGCGCTGTTGCAGAAGAACAGAATAATAAAAGCAATTTGCCCGTCTTTATAAAGTTTTTTACTTTTAATATAACAATAACAGGCGGAGGTTATGAGAATTTAAAATCTTTTCTAAAGATGACAGCGGATAGCGTTAACATAAGAGATGTTACATCAATAAGATTTGATGGCAAGAATAGTTATGACATAGAATTAAAAGCATATTATTATGAAAAAGAAGAGTCGGCGCAGATGGAAAATATAGAATTTTCAGCGAATATTGAAGCGGCAGGCTCTGATGCAAATGGAAGTCGGGCAGTAAATGAAATCGCATACATAGAAGTTATAAACAATTTTTTTAAGAGGGAGAGTTTTATGAGTTTAAGGGAATATTTAGGAAAAGAAATAACAATTCAAAAGGAAGTCGTTCCTGCAACAGATGATTTCCCTCCGCCTCCGAAGGATGCAGTTGTATATAATCCGGGAGCGGGAGGAAAGTTAAATATTTTTTGGGATAAATCTATTAGCGATAAGATAGACAAAACAAGGATATATAGATTTGAAGATTTGGACGGGAAAGGGGTCATGATTGCAGAAATAGACAAGACAGAAAATACTTTTGCGGATACAACATTAGTTAATGGCAAGAAGTATTATTATTTAGTGAAAAATGTAAATAAGCAAGGGCAGATGTCTAAAAATACGGAAAAATATAGCAGTACTCCTGAGAATATTATTCCTCCTGGGATGTTGTTGGATATTTTTATTGAGCAAACTAAAGAAGGTATTGGTTTTATATGGCAAAATCCTTCTGATGAAGATTTAGCATACATAGATATATATAGATCTAAATCAGGTTTTGAGCTGGGAGATCTTATAGCGAAGTTAAAAGCTGTTCCGTCTCAGAAGCAAAAATGGAGCGATAATGATATAGCCGCATACGAAGAATATTATTATACCATATTATCTGTAGATAATGCAGGTAATAGTTCTCCTTATCATACTATTAAATTAGGCAATAAAAATATATTTATTACGAGCGAGGGAGGGGAGTAGTAATTTTATTTATTTTTATGTTAAACCTTAATAATAAAGGGAAAATAGAAGATTATTTGTTGGAAAAAAATATTATCTCAAAAGAATTGTACGATAATTTTAAGAAAAGCAATATAGGAATAGAGAAGTTTATAGCGGATAACAGGATTTTAGATGATGAAAGTTTCGTGAGAATTAGAGCGGAATTTTTAGATTTAGGATATATTGATTTAAGCGGAAAAAAAATAGATTACGATTTTTTGCATATAATACTGCAGGAAGTAGCGGAAAATTATAAGATAGTTTGCTTTAATAAGCAGGACAATGTTATTAGTGTTGGGTTTGTTGATCCGAATAATTTTAAGGCGATTGAAGCAGTAGATTTTTTGGCAAAAGAAAATAATTTTACTATTGATTATTTTTTAATTTCCGAAGGTTCTTTTAAAGTTGCGATCAGGCAATATCAAACTCTCAAAAAAGAAGTGCACAGATTATTAGATATAGCGGAAGAAGAACATGCGCAAGAAGAGGCGCATGAGCTCGCGGAAGTCGCGGAAGTGGAAGAAGTTATAAAAGGCGCGCCAGTTTCCAAGATGGTTTCTGTTATAATAAGACATGCCGTAGAAGGCGGAGCGTCTGATATACATATAGAGCCGAGCGGAGACAAGACCAGGGTCAGATATAGAATAGACGGGATGCTAGGAACATCTTTAATTTTGCCTTCCTATATCCATTCCACAGTAGTTGCCAGAATAAAAATTTTATCTAATTTAAAGATAGATGAATCAAGAATCCCGCAAGACGGAAGAATGAGGTTAATTATAGATAATAAAACAATTGATTTTAGAGTTTCAACAATGCCATTAACCGGAAAGGAAAAAGTAGTTATGCGTATATTAGATACCAGCGGCGGTTCATTTTCTTTAGAACAACTAGGATTTAATCCCCGTCAAATTAAAATTATAAATAAAAATATAGAGAAACCTAATGGGATGTTTTTAGTGACTGGGCCTACCGGTTCTGGAAAATCAACTACCCTTTATTCTATCTTGCATATTTTAAATAAGGAATGCGTAAATATTATAACATTAGAAGATCCTGTGGAATATACAATGGAAGGGATAAATCAATCGCAAATAAATCCTGCTATAAATTATACTTTTGCGGCAGGATTGCGCGCGATACTGCGGCAAGATCCTAATATTGTTATGGTAGGAGAAATTAGAGATAATGAAACTGCGGAACTTGCTATGCACGCGGCGTTAACAGGACATTCAGTTCTTTCTACTTTGCATACTAATGACGCGGTGGGAACGATACCCAGATTGCTTGACATGGAGGCAGAGCCATTTTTACTTTCTTCTACTTTGAATGCCATATTAGCGCAACGTTTAGTAAGAAAGATTTGTCCAAGCTGCAAGGAAGAAATCAGTATTACGGAAAATTTAGAACAAGAGATAAGAGAATTTCTGAAAGATGTTTCTCTAGAGGATATTCCTGCGAATATAGATTTAAAGAGTGGAAAGAGGCTGGTTTTTTATAAAGGCAAGGGATGTAGCAAGTGCGGAAATAGCGGGTATAAAGGCAGATCAGTGATTTCGGAAGTTTTAGATGTTACAGAATCATTAAAAAATATAATTTCCGAAGGTTTTAAGAATATGGATAAAGTAAAAGAAGCTTTTCGCGAGCAAAGGATGCTTTTAATTAAGCAAGATGGATATATTAAGGCATTAGAAGGAAAGACTACTTTGGAAGAGATATTGAGAGTTACGAAGGAATAGTTTATAAGATTGCGACTTTTTTAAAATTCACCTAATTCACCTAATTTTTAATTCACCTAATAAAATGTCAAATTCTTAAATGGGTTTGTCGCCGAAAGGCAAACTGAAATTTAGAATTTGGCTTAAATTAGCTGAAATTCAGAAATTGTGCTGAAAACAAATTTTGCTAAAATAAGCCAAAAAAATTTAATTGGCGGCAGTCCCTAAATGATAAATAAAAAAAGCGGATTTAAAATTTGGTATTTGATATTTTAATTTCTATTAGGTGAATTAGGTGAATTGCAATTTAGGTGAATTTATATGCGGGGAATTAGAAGTTTCAAAATATTATTTTTTAGTATTTCAAATTATTATAATCCTATGCCTAAAGAACAAAGAAAAAGGAAAATTTTAATTATAGATGATGATAATTTTTTAATAAATTTGTATATTAAAAAATTTCAAGATTCGGGATTTGAAGTTTTTACCGCGCTTGCCGGGGAGAAGGGAATAGAGCTCGCTAAGAAGCATTGCCCGGATATTATTATTTTAGATGTTCTTTTGCCAGAGATGGACGGGTATGATGTGTTAAAAGAATTAAAGAGAAATTCTATAACCGCTTCTATCCCGGTAGTAATGCTCACAAATTTTTTTCAAAAAGAAGATATAGATAAATTTTTAAAATTAGATATAAAAGATTATTTAATCAAGTCTCATTTTATGCCCAGCGAGGTAGTCGCTAAAGTTGAAAAAGCGCTGGGAAAGTATTAAGTATACAATATTTAGTATCTGTTGAAATAGTGTCTCCAGCGTCATTCTGAACCCCGCTTGCGGGGTGAAGAATCCCGTGGCTAAGCAAAAAAACACTGGGATTCTTCGCCCTCCTGGCGCTCGGGTTCAGAATGACGCGACTATTTCAA
>JAZDEU010000041.1:0-6620 GCA_043808545.1 bacterium
GTTGAAATAGTATTTTTTTGTCATCCCGAGCGTAGCCGAGGGATCTGTTAGCAGTACTAGATTTGGCTTAATAAACAGATTCCTCCACTCACGAACCAGCCGTTTGGGCGTCTGGTTCGCTCGGTCGGAATGACATTTTGCCATTATTTCAACAGATACTATTTGTGTGGTAAAAACTTAGTCCTGCCATTCTGCCAATTCTAATGCTCTTTCCGCCGCGTTAACTTGCGCTTCTTGCTTGCTCATCCCCTCTCCTCTCGCAATAATCTTTTCGTTTAAATACAATCCTACTTCAAAAATTTTATTATGATCAGGCCCTTTAGTCGCAATAATTTTATATAAAGGAGTAATCCCCGCTCTTTCCTGCGATAATTCTTGAAACCTGCTTTTAGGATCTAAATATAATTTATTCTCTAAAATATTAGAAAGTTTTGATAATATATATTTTTTAATAACCTTGCTTGCCGCCGCAACTCCGCCATCAATATATAAAGCGCCGATCAATGCCTCCATAGCATCTGCCAATATATATTGCCGCGCCTTGCTATTTTTATCTTTCGCCTCTCCTTTGCTTAAATAAAGAAATTCTTCAATGTCCATGTCAGAAGCAATCGCAGATAAAATTTTACTATTGACTAAAGCCGCGCGCCAATTAGTTAATTCTCCCTCGGGATTATCATAATTTTTATACAAATATTCTGTAACGATAAGCTCTAAAACAGCGTCTCCTAAAAATTCCAATCTCTCATTATTCTCTAAAGAAAAATCCCTTATTTCATTCAAATAAGACCTATGCACCATTGATTGTTTTAATAATTTTATGTCTTTAAATTTAACTCCTATTTTTTTTTCCAGCTTAAAAAAATCTTTTTCACTCATACGATGCTAATCGCCAGATGCCAATATTAAAATTATAAAAAATATTTTTTTGGAAATTGAAAATTGGAAATTAAAAATTTGGCAACTACGATAAATAATTGAATTTCTAATTTCTAATTTCTAATTTTTACTAATTTTATATCTGCTCTGGGAATAAATTAGGTAAACACATACCTTTTTATCCGTGTTCCGTGTATATCCGTCTCTTATCCGTGCGAATCAGTACCGTCACAGATTAAAACGGATTTATGACGGATTTTCACTGATCACGGATAAATATTGAAATTCCTATACAGTTAAATATCTTTATAAAATTACTTTTTTTCATTGCCATCGTCTTCTTTTCTCGGCATATCATTATAGATAGCGCCTAAAACACCGTTAACAAATCTCCCTGAAGCTTCGCCTCCGAAATTTTTAGCGAGTTCAATCGCTTCATTTATAGCAACTCTTGGCGGTATCTCTTTATTAAAAATAAGTTCATAGACGCCTATTCTTAAAACATTTCTGTCAACTATCGCAATCTTTTCTATCGGCCAGCTCGGAGCGTATTTATCTATGTACTCCTCTATTTCGCTATTCTTGCCAAGAACACCCTCAACTAAATTATTTATAAAATCCGCATCATTAAAAGAAGGGGCGAATTCCTCTAAATTATACTTTATAATTTCATTAAGAACTTTTCCTTTACCGCCCAAACCGCTCTTTCCTTTTTTACTTGAAAAATCCAACTGATATAAAGTTTGCAATACAATTGTTCTTGCTAAATGGCGATTAGACACATTATAATCCGAATATTACGAATACTATCCGAATGCCACGAACTCGAATTATCCGAATTCTAAAACATTCAAAATTTAATATGCAAATTCGGCACTCTCAAAATTTATTTATTATTTTTCTTTCTTTGAAGAAGCCACTTTTTTTTTCCCGCCACAGTCTCCGATAGGGACTGTGGCGCGTGCGAAGGAACATCGCACTCCGCGGCACGAGAGACTACGACGGGGTAACGGGGTATGTTTTAAAAAAATTTAGTGCAATTTCTAAATGTGCCATACTTCATGATACATTATACTTTTTTCTTAACCTTGCTTTTAATTTTTATTGCTTCTTTGCCCTTGTATGTCCCGCAGAAACCGCATACGCAATGCGGCTTTATCGCTTTTCCGCATTTTGGACATTTCGCTAACTGCTTTTTCTTTAAAGCAAAATGACTAGCCCTTCGTTTCTTTGATGATTTTGTTCTTCGTTGTGATTGTAATGCCATAAATTTTTTTATTATTTTTAATAATTATACTTATCTTTATAATACCAAATATTTTTTAAAAACACAATATCTAAGGACATCACATTATGAAAACGCGCTTAGAAACTAGAAAAAATTGATGAATAGCGAAGTTTTGCAGTTCAGGAAAACCGCAGATGTATCAGTAGATACATAGAGGATTTTCCTGAACGAAAAACAAGCTATTCGCAATTTTTACAGTTTATGGAGCGCGGAGTAGTCATAATGTGATGTCCATAGTCCCTGAATTCAAACCCTGAAGCCCCTTTTTATGGTATCATGGAACTGTCGCCAATTCGGAAATTTATTAAAATAAAAAAACAGCCGAAGGACTGTTGAAAATATAAAAATTATCCACAGATTTACTATGGAAAAAAAGAGCTAATTTTATGCTAAAATTAAAGTAAATTTAATAACTTTAATATTAAAATTAACTAACAAATCTATGGTAAAATGCGATAACAAAATAAATAAATTGCTCCTTGCGACTGAAGAATAAGTTTTTGAGAAAATAATTGATTCAGAACATCCATTTAGAAAATTGAACTTGATTGTAAATTTTGAAGAATTAATAATCCCTTATCGAGAATTGCATTCAAGCATCGGCATGTAATTAAAGGATTTAAAGCGCTGTTGATCCAATTTTGGGAAGATTACAGCGATAGAGAAATGGAAAAAGTTTTAAAATAAAAATAGATTTTTGGATAGCTGGAGATCAAAAATCAGGATGCCGTTTGAATGAACATTTTCAAAACAAAAAAAGAGAGCGAGATATCGCGGGCAAGTAAAGGTATTATTTCAGTGTTTTTGAGTATCAGTCGCGAGCTCCAAATTTTAATTCCCGTTCTGTAAATGAGAAAGAATAAAAAATTATTTTAGAAAAATTTAAAGATACAAATTACGAACCAAGAAGAATTTTCAAACATTTTAAAATTTTTAGAGTTTACAATTTCATGGATACGCTCTCATGGAATAGATATGAATATAAATGTTCACTTTGACGGGGGTCTGAATTTTATTCTATTTTATTTTTCCGCTTCTTTTTCCATAATTTCCAGCAGATCGTAATAATCGCTGATTTCTTTCAAATGCGCCCATGCGATTTTACCAGTCGTCAGCGCGTCGTCATTCGTAATATTTGTTTCTGGATCGCGCGCGCCATGTTCTAATTCCACATTCATGCCGGCGGTAAACTGCGCTAAATCAAAACTAACATCATCCCAAATAATTCCGATTTTAGAAGCCGCATCGCGGGCTTCTTCTTCTGAAAAATACTTTTTTGGCATATAGGTATAATTTAAGAAGTGAACCCATCCCTGCGGCAGAGACCGCAGGGCGTCAGGGCTACAGGGTAGGAAACCCCGCGGCAGAGACCACGGGGCGTAAAAATCTGTGAATGTCAAAGCCAAGAACTGATTATTCTAATTTATCAAATCTATTTAAAAATTTTTTCCATTTACCAAAATTTTTACTGCTAAAATGTTGCCTATCTTGATCTTTAAAAAAAGATATCCCTTTAAGAGAATCACCCATAGTTTTAATAAAATCATTTACAGACAAAATCAAAAAATAAGATTTGTCATTATTATCAATTAAACACCAAATATAAAAATGATTTTTATCTTTTATCAAATCTCTTGGTTTCATATCAACGGCGTAAGTGTTTTTTGATTTTCCATCTTTATGTTCAATCCTAGAACTTTTTACTTGAACAGTGCGAAATTTTGTAATATATTTTTTGCCACAACCGCAAGAATGATTTATCATTTCAATTTCACCTCCACATTTATCACAACTGGGCTTGTTTAATAAATTAACAGACGCGCATTTAGAACACTTTATTCTATTGCCAATCATTTCTTTTTTGCAATCTTGACATATTTTTTTAGCAATAATTTTGTTCTTTTGTGTTTTAGAAAAATCTTTACCACACTTTTTGCAAACTAATGCTGGTGTTAAATTCCAATTTTTTCCACAATCTTGACAAGTATGTTTATGAATTATCAAATCAATATATTCATCATAAACCGGATCATAAATGTTCCATCCATGTTTAGAAAGTTCAAAAGAAACCAAAAATTCTCCATATCTAGAAAAATGTTTCGCGCTTAAATCTGTAGTTGTTTTCTTGTTATTTTTCATAGTCATATTCGGATATTTTAACATTTTTTTGATTAAATAAATCAGGAGTAAATTTACTTTTAATATTTTTTATGCTCGCATCTCTAAACATTTTTTTATTTAATTCTATGCCAATTCCAATTCTGTTTAATTTTTTTGCCACAATCACAGAAGTAAAACTACCGCCAAAAGGATCTAATATTTTTTCATTTTCATAACTAAACATTCTTATTGCAAATTCAGGGATATTTTCAGGGAACGGCGCGGTATGCCCTAAAGTATTCTCGCCTTTCGCATTAATTTTTATTACTGGTGAAAATTTAATTATATCTCTGCGCCATTTTTTGATAAATTCTTCTGGAATTTCATGTTCTTTTTTTTGACTAGATTGTGTTGTTAATGTTTTTAAAGAAAATCTTTTTCCCCTATTACTTTTACTTCTTTCAAAGCACTCTAAGTTTTTACATTCCCAACTTCTAAGACCAATTTCCGATTGCGTATTCCCGTTAACTTTTAAAGTGCCGCATATCGGGCAAGGATAACGCGTATCATCTAATCTGTGTTTATGAAAAATTAAAATATGTTCATAACAATTTGCCGGGTATTGATAAAAAGGATACGGTTTATCACCGTGTTTGTGCCTTTCACTTTGCACTTCTCCCTTATCCCAAATAAAATCATCAACAAATGTAAATCCTTCCTCTTCAAAAATTTTTATAAAATATGCTCCTAACGGTAATCTCCTTTTACCCCAAACTGATTGAGTGGTTAAATTATCATTATCAAAAATATCTCCCACATTAAAAACGAAAACTCTATGATTATCTAATATTCTATAAGCTTCTTTAATAATATTTCGCATATCGCGAAGATAATCATCTAAATTTTTCCATATTGAGTATTCGCGAGCGTTATAATAAGGGGGAGATGTTACCATACAATGTATTGATTCTGATTTCATTCCTTTCGTCACATTTAAACAATCTCCCCAAATAATTTTAATTCCATCATTTTTTTTTTCTAAAAAAGTATTCAATTTCTCATTAGTCCCTTGATATTGTCTTTGGTAATCTTCTTTAATAAATTCTACATATTTATCAGAGAAATTTTTAACAATATTTTTTCTATCCGTTAAATTATAAATATACTCAATTGATTTTATAAATTCCTCAAATCTTCCTTTTGAAAAAGATTTTTTTAAATAAAGATCGCTTACTGATAAAATTTTTTTTAAATAATGCTGAGCCATATTTATATATTATTTAAACTTTTACTTCTTCGCCGACTTTTTTATAAATCGCTTTTTTAATAGTATCCATTGTTTTCGGATTTTCGCGAAGATATTTTTTTGCCACTTCCCGTCCGACGCCGAGCTTTTCTTCCCCGAAAGTATAAGAGTTCCCGCTTTTTTTAATTACTCCATGCGCGACGCCAGTGTCTAGCATATCGCCTGATAGAGAAATTCCTTCATTATACATAATATCAAATTCAGTTGTTTGGAATGGAGCGGCGACTTTATTTTTAACAATTTTAACTTTAACACGATTTCCGATAATTTTTTCTCCTTGCTTAATCTGCGCGCTACGCCTAACTTCAATTCTAACCGAGCAATAAAATTTTAATGCGGTTCCTCCAGTTGTTGTTTCAGGATTTCCGAAATAAACGCCAATTTTCATTCTAATTTGGTTTATGAAAATAACAACAGTATTTGTTTTACTAATTATTCCAGTTAGTTTTCTTAATGCTTGGCTCATTAGGCGCGCTTGCAAGCCCATGTGGCTGTCGCCCATATCTCCTTCTATTTCCGCTTTTGGAGTTAAAGCCGCAACTGAATCAATCACGATAACATCAACTCCATTGGAGCGCACTAAAGTTTCTACTATTTCTAATGCTTGTTCTCCTGTATCAGGTTGTGAAATCAGTAATTTGTCAATATTAACTCCAATTTTTTTTGCGTAATCCGGGTCTAAGGCATGCTCCGCGTCAACAAACGCGGCGATTCCTCCCATTTTTTGAACCTCCGCGACGACATGCTGGGCAAGCGTCGTCTTTCCAGACGCTTCAGGTCCGTAAATTTCTATTATTCTTCCGCGAGGAACGCCGCCTACGCCTAAAGCTAAATCTAAAGATAAACATCCCGTCGGAATAACGGCTACATTCATTTTTTTCGCTTCCCCAAGCCGCATTATTGAACCTTCCCCAAACCTGCTTCTGATTTGGCTTATCGCCTCATCAGCCGCTTTCTCTTTTATTTTAATTTCTTCCCCCATGCCGTTTTTCTCCACTTCTTTTTTTTCAGACATACGATTATATAATTTTAAATTTTAAATTTTAA
>JAZDEU010000042.1:0-25293 GCA_043808545.1 bacterium
ATTGTAGCTAAAATATTTTATTCAATTATTTGTTTGGGTTGGCCCCCAAAAACCTATTTTTTTTTTTTAATTTTGGCGTTGTTTTTGGGCGCCACACCCTTAACGCAATCTAAACAGCCTTCAAATACTTCCCAGTGAAACTTTCTTTTGTTTTAATAATATCCTGCAGAGTTCCTTCCGCGACTAAATAACCGCCTTTATCGCCTCCGACCGGACCTAGGTCAATAATCCAGTCCGCGCATTTTATAACATCAAGATTATGCTCAATAATTAAGACCGTATTGCCTTGATCAACTAATTTGTTTAGTAAGAATAAAAGGCGATTTATATCATCAAAATGCAAACCTGTCGTCGGCTCATCTAAAATATATAATGTTTTCCCAGTTGATTTTTTAGATAATTCTGAAGCCAGCTTAATCCTCTGAGCCTCGCCTCCGGATAATGTCGTCGCGGATTGCCCTAATTTAATATAACCAAGCCCTACATCTGTAAGAGTTTTTAATTTATTATAAATTATATTATTCTCATTAGTGAGCTTTTTAAAATCTTTTTTAGAATCTATCGGCGGAGTATTAAATTTAAAAAAATCTTTCGCTTCTTGCACTGTCATATTTAAAATGTCAGCAATATTCTTGTTGTGCCAATGAATTTCTAAAGATTCTGTGCAATATCTTCTCCCGCCGCATTCCTCGCATTCAATATAAATATCCTGTAAAAGAGGCATCTGTATTTTTACCATACCCTCTCCAGCGCACGCTTCGCATCTTCCTTCCCGGACATTAAAACTAAAATTCCCCACCCGATATCCGCGCATTTTCGATTCTGGCAAATTTGCGAATAAATCGCGGATGTAAGTAAAAAGCCCTGTATAAGTCGCAGGATTAGAGCGAGGAGTTCTTCCAATCGGAGATTGATCAATATTTATTATTTTATTCAAATTTTCCGCGCCCTCAATGGACTTAAATTTTCCCGGCTCCTCTTTCGCCCTATAAAATTTATTTAATAAGAATTTAGCTAAAATATCAGTAATTAAAGTTGATTTTCCAGATCCTGAAACTCCAGTTACGCAGACGAGTTTTCCCAAAGGAATTTTAACATCTATATTTTTTAAATTAAATTCAGACGCTCCTTTAATTTCAATATGCCGACTATTTCCTTTTCTTAATTTTTCAGGGATCGGGATTTTTAAATCACCTTTTAAATATTTTCCAGTTAAAGATTCTTTATTTTCTATTATTTCTTTCGGAGTTCCTTTCGCGATAATTTCTCCGCCATAAATTCCAGCTCCCTTTCCGACATCAATAACATAATCTCCGCTCATTATAGTATCTTTATCATGTTCAACGACAATAACGGAATTCCCCTGATCGCGCAGATCTTTTAAAGTATTTATAAGCCGTGTATTATCTTTCGGATGCAATCCGATTGAAGGCTCGTCTAAAACATAAATTAGTCCAGTAAGCAATGAACTTATTTGCGCCGCAAGTTTTATCCTTTGATATTCTCCGCCAGCTAAGGTATTTACACTGCGAGCAAGCGTTAAATAATCAACTCCAGCGTTGCATAAATTTTTTAATCTTATTTCTATTTCTTTTATGATTTGACGCGCTACTTTCCATTCATTTTTATCAAATTCTCCTTTAGAATTATTTTTTTCTTGTCTGCTTAAAATGCTAAAATATTCATAGAGTTTATCAATGCTCATTTCTGAAAGCGCGTCAATGGATTTTCCTAAAACCGTAATGCTTAGCATTTCTTTTTTTAATCTTTTCCCGTCGCAAGCCGAGCATTTTACCATTTTTAAATATTTTTCTATCTCTTTTTTTATATATTCTGTTTTCGCTTCCTCGTACTTTTTTAAGAGAATATTCGCAAGCCCCTCAAATACTCCTGTATTTTCTTTTAATAATTCGGAATGCTCGTTTCCATATAATATTAAATCTATATGTTCTTTCTTCATCTCTTTTATCGGAGTATCAAAAGAAAATTTGTATGTTTTAGATAAATATTCTAATCTTTTCCATATAGTTGTCTGGTTCGGAAAAACTTTATTAAAGGGATCAATCGCGCCTTCAGCAAGTGTTAAATTTTTATTGAGGAAAACCGCGTCTATATCTATTTCTAGTCTTGTTCCAATGCCTTTGCATTTTGGGCAGGCGCCGTAAGGACTGTTAAAAGAAAAACATCTCGGCTCTATTTTAGGCAATGTCCGTCCGCATTCCGCGCAATAATAATTTTCGCTGTATAATTTTTTTTCTTTCGTTTCTTCATTAAATAAAATTATCTGCCCGTTCCCCATATCCAATATTTTTTTGATAAATGATATTATAGTTTTTTTATCATAGTCAAATTTTAAGCCTTGCGCAGTGTTAGATTTTTTGTCTAATGTTAAAATATCTCCATAAACATAGATCATTAAATTTCCCCCCTTTAAAAAGGACCTGCCTCCAGCCTGCGCCAGCCTGCCAGCACAGGCTGGCAGGGCTGAGGAGGCTTTTTTAATAATTTCTTTTGCGCTAGCTATAGTATATGTTTTATCATCAATCAAAACTTCTTTATATCCTGATGACGCGATATTATTTAATAAGGAAATAGCATCACTTTCTTGATTAGATTCTATTTTAAATAAAACACCTAAAGCGCCTGATTGTATAAACTTTTTTATATCTTTTAGAATCGTATTTAAGTCATGCTTTTCCATCAAATTTCCGCATTCATAGCAGTAAGGCTTTCCTAAATTTGTAAAAAGTATTCTTAAATAATCGTATATTTCCGTCGCAGTTCCGACAGTTGAACGCGGATTTTGCGCGCTTCCTTTTTGATCAATCGCGATTGTTGGAGAAAGTCCTGTTATTTTATCAACATCCGGCTTGTCTAAAAGCCCTAAAAATTGCCGCACGTAAGTTGAAAGACTTTCCGCGTATCTTCTCTGTCCTTCCGCATAAATTGTATCAAAAGCAAGAGAGGACTTTCCAGATCCTGAAAGCCCTGTAATAATAACTAATTTTTCTCTTGGGATTGAGATGTCAATATTTTTAAGGTTGTGAACTTTCGCGCCGTAAATATCTATTGAATGGATTATTTTATTTTTAATATTTTTATTTTTAGGCATAAATTATTAACTTTTATTTTTTAAAACTCGATCCAAATATTCTATGGCTTTTTAAAAATAAATAGCTATTCGTTAATTTCCTTAATATTTCTTTCACGGATTTCGGGTATTATAATTTTTTCTATTATGTATAAATGCTTTTTAAATGCCTGTAAATCCATTTTATAAATTCCTAAATCAAACACGCCGCCTTTTTTTGTTTCATCAACTCTTGATGCTCTCCACGCGCTAACTCTTCCATAACAGGACAAATAATCCCCATATGCCCCATTTCATTTAACCTGTCTCTGAACTCAACTATTTGCTTTTTAAATTTTATACTCCCGCAAATTACAATTTTCATATACTTTTGTACGGACGCGATGCTTCGCGCCCCTACTTTACAACTAAAACAAGTACGGCCAGAATATTAAAACCCCAATAATCGCCGCGCCGATAGAAGCGATTAAAACCATCGCCGCCATAATATTCTTTATGTCTTTCGCATAATCATGTATCCGCGGAGACAAAATATCAACCATCCGCTCAAAAGCGCTGTTGATCAGCTCCAATACCAGCACGAATACTATCACGAATATAACCACAACCGCTTCTTTGACGGTAATTCTAAAATAAAATGATATCAGAACTATGAGCAGAGAGATAATAATTTGTATTCTGAAATTCTGTTCTTTTCTAAAAACCTCGGCTATACCCTTTCCCGCGTATTTAAAACTTCGTTTAAAATTTTTTAAGTCAATCATATATTAAAATGCAAAATGATGTAAAATTAAAAATTATTCCAAAATCCGAATTATTCCAAATTATTTCAAATCAACTCCAAAATTCAAACTATAAACAGGTTGACATTTGATATTGAATTGGAACAATTTGAGCTTTGACATTTGGATTTAAAAATTTTGCATTTTACATTACATTTTTCATTTTTATTTTTGCATTTTGCATTATTACATCCCACGTCTCCTTCGCGCATTTTTCCCAGCTAAACTCCTTCTCCCTTTCCAGCCCCTTATTTATTAAATTTTCACGCAGCACAGAATCGTTGAACACTTTTCGCATAGCCAGAGCAATCTCTTGCGCATTATGCGGATCAACAAATAATGCCGCGTCTCCTGCCACTTCGCGCAATGGCGGAATATCCGAACAAATAACAGGCGTACCGCACGCCATCGCCTCTAAAACAGGGATGCCAAACCCCTCATAAAAACTTAGAAAACAAAACATTTCCGCCCCAGCCAATAAATATGGGACATCTTCTTGATCCGTCCACCCTAATTCTATTACATCATCCTGCAAATTATTTTCTTTAATATTTTTGTTCACTTTATCATATCCATAACCGCGCCGACCAGCTAAAACTAATTTCAAATTATTCGCGTTTATTAGCTTTCCAATTCGCGCTGATTCGCGTAATTTTGCGAAAGCCCTAACTAATCCCGCAATGTTCTTCTTCTCTTCCAGCCGGCCGACAAAAAATACATACGGCCATTTTATTTTATATTTTTCCAGCGCTTGTCTGATTTTATTTTTATCCAGATCCGCGCGATATTTTTTATTATCATATCCATTATAAACAACTGAAATTTTATTTTCCAGTCGGCTGTCAAATTGTCCAAATAAATCTAAAATCTCATTTTTAGTAAATTCAGAAATAACAATAACTTTTGTCGCATGTTTTAATGAAAATCTAACTGTCCATTTATGATACCAATACGCCTGCGGAGTATAAAGATGTTTAAATTTCTCAAAACCAATATCATGCCAAGTCGCCACAGTATTCTTCGCATAAATAAGCGGAACAGAATGAGCTGGAATAAATAAAACATCTGGCGGATTAAATAACATTTCTAGAGACAACCGAATATTTGTCCATAAATATTTCGGCGGCCATCTTAAAATTTTGTTTTTCCAGTTCGCAGGCAATTTCGCCAAGCCGCAATGCAAAGACTCGCGCGAGTACAGTATTATTTTGTGTTCGGTTCCAGCCGTGATTTTTTTTAACTCCTCAATTAAAAAATAAGAATACCATTCTGTTCCCGTCTTTATTTTTTTATCGGCGCGCGATGCGTCAATCCCTATAACCATAAAATTAAAATAACCAATAAAGTATTTTGAATTACATCCTACTAATTAGAATTTTTCGCATCTTTCTCTTCCATTGCAGTTAATGCGAAATCAACCAATTTTGTGTATTTTTCAGGATTAAGGATTATTTCATTATGCGTCCCTTTAACTGAATAAAAACCATTAACATCGTCTTTTGTAATATTTTCTTGGACGTTATCTATAGGAAACGCCTTATCATCAACCGCATGAATAATTGAAATTCCAATGCCTTTTTCTTTTAATTCCTTTAATAAATCTTCGGTTTGTGTTTTAGCAATAGCAAATACTTCATCCATTGATCTTTTGGGATTAGCTATTATTGCTTTAGCCGCTTCGTATGTTTTTTTTATTATTGGACCTATAATATTAGGCTCCTTTATACCTCTTTTGGTCTCATTTATTAAATCCGCAGAAAATCTTTTTGCTAATCCAATAAAACTGTCTTTTCCTATAATACCCGCGGGATCAACAAGAACTAAATTTCTAAATTTTTCGGGATATAAAATTGCAGCGATAATTAAATATATTCCACCCTCTGAATGAGCAACAGCATCAATTTTATCTATATTTTTTTCTTCTAATACTTTAATAAAAGCCTCAACTTTTCTTAATTCTGCCTCTGGGAAATTATCCGTATTTTCCTTTGTTTCTTTAATATTTATCCCATGCGCCGAATCTATAAAAAAGGTCTCCCTTCCCAATTCAGCCATTGTGAGAATATTTTTTTTAAATACGCTTGAATTCTCTGCCCAACCTGGACATATAAATACTGGCACATCAGTTTTTGGCGTTTGCGGTTTTATGTCAACTACTCCTATTTTTTTTCCATCAATTTCTACTATATCTTTTTTCTTAAATTGTTCTTCAAAATTTTCTAAAACAAATTGTTCTGGATTAGCCCTATAATTTTCCATATTCGTGTTAGTTGTTATGACTTGTTAATTGTATAAATTAATAAATTTTTATCACCTTAAAAATATCCCTTTAATTTTTTCCCATAAACTTAATTTCTTTTCTGTAAATTTTTCTTGACTGGGATGTGAGATTACCATCCCCGCCAATATCCCCCTCATCCTCTCTCCTTCTCTTTTTACAACATCGCTGTCATACTCCGCATTATGCGCGGACGCACCCGCGTAAGACGGTTTTTTCTGATCAAGATGTAAATTTATAGTTCTTCCAGTTTGATTTTCATCAACATAAACATGGAAACGAGGATAAAACCCTTCCCTGCTCAAACGTTTTATATAACTGATTTGATTAGTCTTACGATCGTAATTTTCAAAATAACCAAGCCGCCGCATAAGATTTTTTATCTGTTCAGTGTTAGATAGTGGAATTAGTATACGCATATAAAAAATATCTTAAAATTCAAAACTCAAATCTACAACTTAAAACTTTAAAACTATGGCTCAATTTACGCATCTTGAATTTATTTAAAAATTTTAAGGCATCTAACAATTGGAAAAATCTAAAAGTATGCATATTACCAAATCGGGCAATTTTTGAGATTTGATTTGTAGTTTTGATTTTTGCGTTTTGATTTTTGAGTTTTATGAAATATTTGAAATTTTTTTAAAATTTGAAATTTAAAATTAATTTTCACTTCCCCAACAATATACTAATAGCCTTATCCATCTGCGGATCCTTATCTTTATTATAATCATCTTCAGTGAGTTCAACCGCGATATCAGGTTCAATGCCTTCTTTATTTATGCAATGTCCATTAGGGGTCAGCCACTTCGCGACCGTGAGTTTTAAAGAAGAGCCATCGGAAAATTCTTCAAGAGACTGCACAGATCCTTTCCCAAAAGTCTTCTCGCCGACAAGAACAGCATATCCATAATCCTTTAAAGCTCCCGCGACAATTTCCGATCCGGAAGCGCTCCCTTTGTTGATCAGTACTACGGTTTTAAAACCATTCAAATATGCCCTGCCGACCGCATTATGATCTCGTTTATTTTCCTCTGAATATTTTTCCGTAACAACAACTCCATCCTCAACCCAAGCGCTTGACATTTTTACAGCCGCGTCTAAAAATCCGCCGGGATTTCCTCTTAAATCTAAAATAATTCCTTTAGGATTCGCTTTAACCATATCATCTGCGGCTTCTGAAAATTTAGCCGCCGTATCAGTATTAAAATGCGAAACTTTTATATACCCGATATTATCATCTATAATTTTCCATGTAACGCTGTCAAATTTTATAGTATCCCTCATAATTTTTATATCCTTCGTTTCTTTTAATCCATCTCTTGAAATTGTTAAAACAACTTCAGTCACTTTCTTTCCTCTTATTTTGCTGACAGCTTCGTCTAAATACATTTCCGCAGTATCTATAGTATCTATTGCATAAACTTTATCACCCGCTTTTAAGCCCGCTTTTTCAGCAGGACTATTCGGAAGCGGTGAAATTATTGTCAATCTGTTATTTTTAATACCAACTTCCGCTCCGATTCCTTCAAAAGCTCCGGACAATTCATCATTAAATTCTTTTGATATCTCTGGCTTAAAAAATACAGAGTATGGATCATTTAAAGCAGAAGTCATGCCCTGCAATGCCCCATAAAATAAATCTTTGTCTGAAATATTTTTTTCTACATAATCCGCTTTTATTGTTTTCCATACATCCCAAAATAATTCAAAATCAATGTCCTTATCTATCGCAATAGGAGGTTTTTTTTCTTTTATAACTATCTTGCTTGTGCTTGCCCCATTTACCTCGCCTGTATTTACAACAAAAATCTCCTTTGTGTTCCAGACATAATACCCTAAAAAAATACTAAAAATTATAACTATGCTAGCTACCGCAATATTTAAGAATTTTTGTTTCTTTGACATGTAAATTTGTATATAGTATTTAGTATTTAGTATATAGTAGCAAGCTATTATCTGCTTAATACTTAATACAAAATACTAAATACTATATAACACCATTTATATTTTTTATTTCAGACCACTTAAACACAGGTCCGTCTTTGCACACATATTTTGAACCAATAGCGCAATGCTGGCATACGCCAACGCCGCAATGCATTCGGCGTTCTAATGACATATAAATATCCTCATCTTTAACGCCAATCTTTTTTAATTCCTGTAAAACAAATTTAAACATTATAGGAGGACCGCATAAAATAGCAACCGGATTTTCTATAATTTTAACCTCTTGAAATAAAGTTGTAATTAAACCAGCATGCCCTTTCCATCCCTTTTCTTCCTTATCCAGTGTGACGCGCATATCAATATATTTTTCCCAATCATCGTACTCATCTTTAAAAATCATATCTTTCTGGCTTCTGACCCCGTAAAAAAGCTGCATCCACTTTACTCCCTCTCCTTTAGGAGACCTGCCTGCGCTGGCAGGGGGCTGGGGTGAGGTTATATTTTGCAGTAATTTTTTTCGTGTATTTCCGTGTTCATTTTCGCGTAAATTAACATATTTTAGTATAAGCGGTCTAAGCGGAATTAAACCAATCCCTCCCGCAATAAGAAGCAAATTTCTATTATTTTCAGGAAAAGTCCCAAGCCCATAAGGACCTCTTACCGTTAGCTTATCTCCTATCTTAAGCGAATGCATCTTTTTAGTCAACCTGCCAACATCCCTTACGCAAATTTGAAAAAAATCCTTTTGAATTCCGCAAGAACATGGCGCGAAAGGCGCTTCGCCAAATCCAGGAACCCCGATTTCCACTATCTGCCCATGCAAAGGATTAAATTTTTTCTGCTCTTTTTTATCCTCAAAAACAAGCGTAAAAAGTTTAATCTCCGCAGTTTCTTCTTTTATGTCTTTTATTCTTACTGTCGTTGTTTTATATTGATTATGCATAAAAAAATCTCAAAAGTCAAAACTCAAAGCTCAAAAACACAACTTAAATCTAAAAACTTTTCAAAACTCATCTATTTTTAAATTTTTGATTTGTAAATTTGAGTTTTGAGATTTGACTTTTGAGTTATCTTATTTTTTAAATATATTCTATTTTTTATATTTATACTTTATCTATTAATAAAATTTCTTTTATCACCTCCTTTATATCAATCCCTACTGGACAAACTTTAGCGCATCTTCCGCAACTGACACATCCAGCCACAGAAAGTTCCGCGGGAAACCGCGCGAATTTATGCTCATACCAATTAAATATTCTTTTCGCGGGATTTCTTAAAAACTTATGCCCGCCCGCAACTTCGCTAAACTCGCTATAAAAACAAGATGTCAAATTCCTCATCCTTACTACGCCCTCTCCTTTAGGAGAGGGTAGGGGTGAGGTTATCCCCCATTGAGGACCTGCCTGCGCAGGCAGGGGGTAAGAGTGGTGTTCATCATCTAAACAAAAACAATAACACAAAGGACAAATTATAGAACATCTCCCGCATTCAATACACCTTTCTCCTAAATCCTTAAAAATCTTACTTTTTGAATTAAGTTTTTTCATTATGCCACTTATCTTAATAATACTAGGTTCAGTTCCCTCTTCTTTCACCAAACCGGCAAATTGCACATTTTCATAATTAGAATATCCAAAATTATCTAATACCCTCTGCCCTTCTCTTGAACCAGTAAAAATTTTTATTTCATTATTTTGTGCGTCATTCTGAGCGTAGCGAAGAATCCCGACTTTGCTTTTATCATTTGTTAAAGTAAATTTTTCTTTTTCTTCAACAATAAAAATATCAAACTGCATATGTTCTAAAAAATCTTCTTCATAATGAACGGCAAAATTTCCTTTAAATTCTTCGGGCAATGAAATATACCCAACCGTTAAAATATTTTTCTTTCTATTCTGATAATACAAATCTTTTTCAAAAATATGATTCAAAATACTGATCGCCTTCAAATCATGAAGAGTAATCCCAAAAAATATCATTTTCTCCCCCCCTTTACAAGGGGGGGCTAGGGGGGGTATTCTCTCTCCGTCACATCCTAAAACCTCATTATTCGGCAATAAAAACCTCTTAAATGAATGCAACGGAATAGAATTGCTTAACTCAATATTTTCCACATCATCAATTTCATCAAAAATAAGATTATCATCTTCCCTTTTCGGTCCAATGACAATATTGCTCTTTTGCAAATATTTTATAAAATTTTTCAATTGTTTAGAAGTCATATTATGATAAAATTTTTAATTTCAAATTTTTAATTTCTAATAAATTTTTAATGATTTAATTTTTAACCGCAATTTTTAAAAATTTAAAAATAAATATTCAAAATTGTTTTGAAATTTGAAATTCTATATTACCATTCTATCATATCTTATCAAGCTTGACAATTTTTTCTAAACTTAGACTGTAGAAGAATCTTTTTTGTCATTCCGACCGAAGTGGAGGAATCTTAGATCACCTTTAACGCTGTTATTCTAAATGACGCGGAAGGCGCAATAACAGATCCCTCGGCAAGCTCGGGATGACAAAAAAATATATTCTTCTACACCCTTAAACTACCTAATTTTTTAAAATAAAAAAAAGGTGGTAAAGCAAATTTTGCCTACCACCTTGTGAAAATTAATTGCACATCCTCGGATATGACCCAAGTATTTTCATAAATGCGACTTTGTCTTCAATTTTTTTCAATGCTTCGGCAACTACGGAGTCTTCTCTGTGTCCTTCACAGTCAATATAAAAAATGTAATCCCCAAGCTTTCCTAATAAACGAGATGCAATTTTCGTCAGATTAATATTTTTAAATTTAAACTCTTCCAGTATCTCACACAAGATGCCCGGACGATTTGCTACTGGATAAACCACAAGGCTAGTTTTATCTCTCCCTGTCCTCTCGTTTGCATCATCCTTTGCAAGAACGATAAACCTAGTTACATCTACATTTATAATTGAATCGCTAACAACATTGGAAATTTTCTTTATTGTATGACACCTGCGGGAAAATGCTACCTCTGCTTTGATATTTAAATCAAAATGAAAAAGAGCAACTAATGTATCATTCACTGACCCGTCAATTGAGTTTTCAATGGGAACTATCCCAAAATCCCCTTCTCCGGCTGCTGTCGCCTCAAAGACATCCCATACCGTAGGCTTGAAGATAATCTCAGCCTCTTTATGATATCCATTCACTGCCTGGCTGAATGTCCCCCTTGGTCCCAAGGTTGCAACTTTCATTTTCTTCCCCCTTATCTTTTGTGTTTAAAAATATTTTTCCCCAGCATCCGCGGATTCTTTTTTAAAAGAACTTATAACAAAAAACTGATCCCTTGTTGGAGACCAGCTTTTGTATTTTCTTTGAATAATTTTATTTATTCAACACAAAATGCATGATCTCCAAGACCAGTAAAGTAAAAATAAAAACTAAACCAATTTTTAGACCAAACTTTTTGCATATTAAAATAGTATAGCATAAAAAAAATAAATGTCAACCTTGCTTTTTTTATCAAAATATGCTATACTTATAATATCAATAAAAATTATCCACATATTTGCTAAAAATGCGCCAAAAAACAAAAATTTTCCTCAAAATTAAGGAAAATATCTAATTTGCAAATAAAGAAGCAAAAATCGCTCAAAATAAGCCTGTCTCGCCGAGCCAATGTGGGCAGAGCCAAGGCTTGACCAAAGGCCCTCGTTTCACCTTTGACAAGCCGAAGCGGAAAGGCGGACGACAAAAACAAAAATGAACACTCAAACTTTTAAAAACTATATTATTTTAATAAGAAATACCGGTATGGAAGTAGGATTTATTATCCTATTTTTTTTGTTGCCTTTTACAGCTTTAGCCGCCCCTATAACTAAGAATTTCATATTAGATTTAACAAATAAAGAAAGAATGAATGAAAATCTTAATCCGTTGCAAGAAAATGAAAGATTAAGTCAAGCGGCAGAAAAAAAAGCGAAAGATATTTTAGATAAACAATATTTTGCGCATACAAACCCTGACGGAAAACCTTTTTATGCTTGGATTGAAGATTCTGGCTATCATTACCTTTATGCAGGAGAAAATTTAGCTATTGATTTTAGTTCCGCGGAAGCCGTTATAGATGGATGGCTAAAAAGCCCGACTCACAGAGCAAATATCCTAAGCGATAACTACTCCGAAATAGGAATAAGCGTACGAGAAGGAACTTTTGAAAATCATCCTGCAATTATTGTTGTGCAAACATTCGGCAAGCCTTTTGTGGCAATAGAAAAATTAAAATATTATCCTTCTCTTGAAGAACTAACTTACAACACATTGGTAAAAGGCGCAAAAGAAGGAAAAAAGAAAACGCAAGCGCCTTTAAATAATATAACTGCTCTTGCGACTGATACTCCGATAACTCTTAATATGGAAAATGAAATTATCCCAGAAACTTCTAACTTGCCGCAAGACAATAACGCAACAAAAATAGAAATTTCAAAAATAGACGAAAATAAAACTGCTATGCCATCCATAAGTTACAACAGTTCAAATGATGATGCGAATTTCTCTGGATTTAATTTATTGCTTATCTTCTCAATATGCATAATTATTGTAAGCATTTACGGCAGTGTATTAGAAAAAATAAAATATTCATTTAATATAGCTCTCAGATAAATTTTATGCTATAATAAAATAGTTATTGTGCAAAATATTACTCAACAGTAAATTTATGTTTTTCTACCAACTTTTAATAATCCCTGCAACTGCGGCAATAATCGCCCAAGGAATAAAATTAGCAACAGATAAAATAAAAGGAAATTTCACATGGCATCATTTAATTCACGATTACGGTGGAATGCCATCATCTCATAGCGCGTTTGTTTCATCTTTAGCCGCGGAAATAGGTTTTACCCAAGGATTTAATTCTGCTATTTTCGTTTTTGCGCTTGTATTTGCGATTATCGTAATAAGAGATGCGAGCGGGTTAAGAAATTACCTAAGTAAAGCTAATCATGAAATAAATAAATTAAATAACAATAATAATCTTAATGAAAAAATCGGACATAAACGGACGGAAATACTTATTGGATGTATACTGGGAATAGCGATAGCGGCAATCGGAGTATATCTAATGTAAAATCACATCGCATTGCAACATTATCAAGACAGGTTTTAAACCTGTCTTTACTTTTAATCTGCCGTATTTATAAAATTAAACTTTTACCCGTCATCTCCTCGGGCTTTTTTATTTTCATAATATCCAAAATAGTAGGAGAAACATCTCCTAAAACTCCTTTCTTGAGCTTTATGCCTTTCAAGCTATTATTTACTATTATAAAAGGCACGGGATTTCTTGAATGTTTTGTGTCTATTTCCCCAGTTTTTAGATTTATCATTTCCTCTATATTCCCGTGATCAGCTGTAATTACAACTGTTCCATTAATTTTTAAAACATCTTTTACTAGCATACTTACCGCTTTATCAACAAACTCTACCGCTTTTATTCCCGCTTTTAAATTACCAGTATGGGCGACCATATCAGGATTAGCAAAATTAACGCATATAAAATCATATTTATAAATTGCCTCATTTCTTAATATCTTAAGAACATCAAAAAGACTCATTTCCGGCTTTTCATCATACGACCTCACATTAGGCGAAGGAATCATCATCCTGTCTTCTCCTCCTACAGAATCAACATATCCCCCGTTAAAAAAGTAAGTTACATGCGCGTATTTTTCATTTTCAGAAATATAAAGCTGTTTGAAATCTTTCAAAACCATTGGCAATGTATCTTCTAAATCTTTTGTCGGATATGCTGTTAATATGTCATCTAAATCAGGTCCGAAATCAGTCATGGCGATAAATTTTAAATTTTTCAAAACTTTTTTCCGCTTAAAAGAACCTGGATTCTTTTTATTAAAATCTTTCTGAACAAATGTCTTAGTTAATTCCCTCGCCCTGTCTGACCTTAAATTAAAATATATTATTGAATCATTATCGCTGATAAGTCCTTTTTGTTTTTTATCTCTGTTTTTAAAAGTTATTACAGTGGGCTGGATAAACTCATCGCTTTCTCCTCTATTATAAGCATGTCTTATAGCAGAAATTGGATCTCTATCTTCTATCCCTTCGCCTAAGACAAGCGCGTTATAAACTTTCTCCGTGCGCTCCCATTTCTTTTTTCTATCCATAGCATAAAAACGTCCTGAAATTGTAACTATTCTGCCCATATACTGAATCTCTTTTATTATTCTATCAATCCATTTCATACTCTCATATTGCGGCGCGTCTCTTCCATCAGTGAATAAATGCAAAAAAACATTACCTTTAAAATTATCGCGGCATAATTTTAAAAGCGCTTCTAAATGTTCCGGAAAATAATGCGCGCTTTGGTAGCCGGAAACAAGCCCCACAAGATGGATATTTGATTTATTATTTTCCGCATGCCTTATCGCGTCAATAAATGCGGGATTTTTAAAAAATGTTCCATCTTCTATGCTTTTATTTATTACTACAGCGTCTTGAGAAACAACGCGTCCGGCGCCTAAATTCATATGCCCAGCTTCAGAATTTCCGTCTTGTGCTTTTGGAAGCCCTACGCTAAGACCGCTCGCTTTCAGTTCAGTATAAGGATATTTTTTAATTAAACCATCCATAGTCGGCGTTTTTGCTAAAGTTATAGCATTGCCTCTTGAATGAGGCGCAATTCCCCACCCATCAAGAATTAAAAGGACTATCGGGCGTTTTGGATTATTTTTAATTGTCATATAATTAATTCAAATTTTTAATTTTTAATTTTTATTCAATTTTTAATGCTTTAATTTTTAATTCCTAATAATTTTTCTAACTCTCTAAAAACAATTTCCCCGACTTCTTTTCTTATAGGATGTAAATTTTCCAGCAGTTCATCAGCATTAACCCACTTATAATCTGCAAATTCCTTATTGTCTATTTTTATTTCCTCTCCGCCTAAAAATCTTACAATAAAAATATCGCTAATCTGTCCTTTAAATCCATTTTTTAATTTTATTAAATTTCCTTGACCTCTTGGATAATTATAACTATATTTATCTTTCTTGACCAATTTTTTTATTATCTTTATATTTCTTAATCCAACTTCTTCCAATATTTCCCTCTTAACTGCATCTTCTCCGTTTTCGCCTCTTTCCATCCCTCCTTTAGGAAATTGCCAATGCATCAGATCATCAGATCTTTGGCACAATAATATCCTGTTTCCTTTCTCAATTATTACAGCCGTGACGCCTCTGCGATACTTAAAAGACATTCTTATTTTCCACTTCACAATGTGCCATGTAAAAATCAAAACAGCATTGAATATTCTTTTGGCGCGATAAAAATAATTATGAGGCGGGCGAGACGGCTGGCACATCCTGTAAAGCCATTCTATCCCAAATATACGCATGATTTTCGGCGCTCGTTTCGTTTTTTTAGTTAAAAAATCAAAAGTCCCGCCAACTCCCATTGCAACTTTTATTCCCCCCTTTTCCTTCATTCTCGCGATCAATTTTTCTTGATGCGACGCGCCCAGTCCCGCTAAGATAATATCAGGTTTAAAATTATTAAATTTTTCCCAATCAATATCGCTACCATCCAGCTCTATCGCCTGCCCATCTATTTTAAAGTTAGGGGTGTGTTTCAATTGATCTTTCACCTCCTCCGCATTAGACAATCCATATTTCCAAACAAAAAAATACAATGAACAACTTTTTTGTTCAGCTAATTTTAAAATGTCTTTTGTCAAATCTGATCCTGCAACCCGATAAATATTTCTGCCAAAAATCCATGCCGCAAATTTTAAACCAATCCCGTCAGGTATAGATAAATCCGCATTATTCAATATTTTTTTAAAGTCTTCATCTTTTGGCGCTTCCAGCACAAATTCAGGATTAACAGTGGTAATATAATTAAATTTATCACCAGCAAGCCATTCGTTTATTTTTTTTAGAATATCTTCTTTTTTTATTTTATGCAGTTTTACGCCTAAAATATAGATGTAGTCAAAATTTTGCATAATTTACCTCCCACAAATCAACAAATCCTTTCACAAATTCACAAATTTAAAAAATCTAATTTGTATATTCGTGATGAGATTTGTTGATTTGTGGGCTAATATATTTGCGCAACTCTTTCAAGCCCACCAAATCCCCTCTTTCCAAAAACTCAAGCATTGCGCCGCCGCCGGTAGAAATAAAATCAAATTCATCAATCATCTTTAATTTATCTAATGCGGAGATAATATCTCCTCCGCCAGCCACCGCATAAGCTTTGCTATTAATAATCGCCTTCGCCACCTCTTTTGTTCCTTTTATATATCTTTTATCCTCATATTTTCCCATCGGTCCGTTCCAAATTACTGTTTTAGCATTTCTTAAAATCCCAGTGAACACTTTTATTGTTCGCTCGCCAATATCATATTTTTCACTCCCAACATAATCAACAGGTAATATGATATTTTTTTTCCATAACTTTTGACTTTTGACTTTTGACTTTTGACCTTTTTTCATTTCTATCCCTAATCTTCCACCAACCAGCACATAATCAAATTTCTCGCTCATCTTTTTAATAAGCGGTAATTTCGTTTCTATTTTTGCGCCTCCCATTATTGCAACCGCCGGCCTTTTAGGATTTTTAAAACATTTAGATAAAACCTCTACTTCTTTTGCTAAATTTAATCCCGCGTAAGATGGCAAAAATTTAGTGATGCCAGCAACGGACGCGTGTTTACGATGAGAATTAGCAAACGCGTCATTCACATAAATATTCCCCATTTCAGAAAGCGCCTTCGCAAACTTCAAATCATTATTCTCTTCCCCTTCATAAAACCTTAAATTTTCCAATAAAATAATATTTTCAGTTATAGAAAACCCCGAAAATCCACCAATTTCTAATTTCCAATTTCTAATTTCTTTTTTAATATCTAACAATTTCCTCAATTCTTCTCTCACTGGTTTAAGAGATAACGATTCCACAACTTCTCCATTCGGCCGCCCCAAATGCCCCATTATAATAATTTTAGCACCTTTTTTATTCAAATATTGTATTGTCGGCAATAATCTTTTTAACCGAAAATCATCCGCCACTTTCCCATTTTTAATCGACACATCTAAATCTCCGCGCAATAGCACGGTTTTATTTTTTAAATTTTTTATTTGATTTATTATTTGCATAATAGTTAAAAATCAGCAATCGTTGTATCTCATATTTTAAATGCTGATAAGCAATAATGATTTTCTCTATCAATATGAATATTAACAATATTGAAATTTGAAAAAAAATTTTTTAACTCTTTTGTTGTAAAATAATGATGCGGCAGTCCTTTTTCATGACCATCCAATGGAATATATGTATTTGGTTCAATTTCTTTAAAATTTTCACCTTGATTTTTTAATTTTGGAACTGTTATAAAAATGAAACCATTTTTTCTAATTACTCGTTCAATTTCGCAGATAATTTTTTTGATTGTAGCAATATCTGCGTGGTGTATTACTTGAATGGAAATAATCGCGTCAAAAAAATCATCTTTCCATGGAAATTGAGAATCCATCTCTTGTTCTACTAACTCTGCGTTTAGTCCTTCATTATTAAGCCATTTTTTTGTAATTTTCAACCCTGAAGAAGAATTATCTAATCCATAAACTAAAAAACCATTTTTTGCAAGATAAATTACATGCCGACCACTTCCACTTCCCAAGTCTAAAACCTTTTTTACACCCTGCTTTTTAAGAATTTGAACAATCGTATCCATGTATTCATGCGGTTCTATAAAAACCTTTCCACTTTTTTGAAATATTTTTTCCCAAGCTTTTATAGTTTTATTCATATTTATTTACCCCCAGGGCTATTTAATGCTAAAAATTATTTCGCTAAGATTAGCAAAATTAACTTTTCACAACTTTGGCTAAAATTAGCCATTTTAAATTAGAACCGATATACCCTGTATTTACCCTTAACCTCCCAATATCCTCCTTTATCCGGTCCGATTCTTTCTAATATTCCTTTTTCTTTTAATTTAGCGATATTATTCTCAATCGCTGTTGTACTAATTTTTATTTTTTTAGCGAGTTCGGGAATAGTTATATGCTTATCTTCTCCTATTAAATTTATTATCATCGTCTGATTTTCACCCAACTTTTCACCCAACTTTTCACCCAACTTTTCACCCAACTTTTTCTCCGAACTTTCGTCTATCAATTGTCCTACTTCTTTCTCTCCAAATACTTCAATATTTATTCCTCCCGAAGTTTGGATTATCTGTGGTTTAGGCAAACCAAAAATAACTATCTCGTCAACAGCCCTTTTTATCCCGCTGCCATATTTTTCAATCAACCCCGCTTCTTTAAAAATTTCCGCAATTTTTAAATTTCTAGGATTTGATTTTTCCTCGCCGTTATATAAATCTTCAATCGTTAAATCAGGCGGAAGTTTTCCGATGTTCCATAAAACTAATTTATCGCGAAAAACTTTAAACTGGGAATGAACACCGCTGCGATAATCTCTATGGACAATAGCATTAACAACAAATTCTCTGATTGCACTTAATGGATATTGCCATCGCTCTTCCCTTTCCGGTTTTCCTGTAATAATATACTCTTTCGTGATCTGCGACATAATAAAATCCATTACTTCGTCAACTTCAGCGAATAAATCATTTTTAATGGTAATGGATTTTTTTATAACCGTATCTTTTTCAAAAAGCCCGATTTGTATCTCCGTAAAAAATAACGGCTTTTTAGAGAATAGCAATAAAGCGGCGTTAGTAACTTTTTCTCCGTATATTAAATCAAATTTTTTTAAAAAAGTCAGAGGATCTTCGTCTGTTTTTGAATCTCTTTTTTGATTAATTCTTTCTATTAAAAAATTTATTTTTTGAAAATCTAAATCAGACAGTGTCGCATTCTCGGCTAAAAACATATCCCAGCTTTTATTTCTTACTCTTAAATATTCATCCGCTACTTCGTCAACGGTCATCAGATGGTTGCTATTTTTAACCCTTTTATAATATTTGCCCCTGAAAGACAGCGGTTTTGACGGGCATTCTGTAATAGACAAAACTATAATATTTTTCCAATCTAATTTAAGCGCCTCAATTTCAGGGATAATTTTATAATCGGTTTTTTGCTTTATCTCATTAATAATTTTTTGCAAACTTTCTTTATTTAAATTAGCGCCAATAATTTTTTTCTTGTCATTTACGCCAATAAAAACTCTGCCGCCTTTGGAATTAGAAAAGGCGACTAATGTTTCAATGGCCGAATCATTAAAACTTTCTTTAAACTCCACCTTTTCACTTTCGCCATTTTTTATAATTTTTAAAATTTCTTTCTGCATATAAATTTATAAATATTCTAATCGCCTATTCGGACGCGAAGCATCGCGTCCCTACAACTTTATGAACTTTACAACTAATCCCCCTCTATCTCTTTCAATTCCCACCCATCCCCTTCCATTTTTTTAATTTCTACATTCACACTATCTCCCAGTAATAATTTTATATTAAATTCCAAATTTTCTGGACTCACATCCTCATCATGCTCGCGAACGCCGCCAAGCGCTATTTTAATTTTTTTTATATTACAAATACCCTGCTTTTTAGCATATTCTTTAGCTAAATTAACTATTTGATTGGCGAGATGCAAATCGTGCACGAAATTAGTTTATAAAGTTATAAAGTCCATAAAGTTATAAAGTGTTCAGAGCCGACTTTCAACTTTATAACTTTCAACTTTATAACTTTTCCATATATCCCCTAAGAATTTCCTCTGCCGCCTTCGCATCTTTCCACCCTTTTGTTCTGTCTTTATATAAATCATGATACCTTTCATCCTGCATCGCAATTTTTGAAGTAAATCTTTCATCAGCTACATCAATTTCAATATCAATATTTTTTCTTAAATACGCAATAAATTTTTCAATTATTTCTTTTACTTCCTTTAAATTATCATGATACGGAACGCCAATAATTATTTTATCAACATCTTCCTCAGCGCAAACTTTTTTTATTTCCTCTAAAACAAAAACATCCCCTTTATTTTCTATCACGCCGAAAGGAATGACTGCTTTATCCGCAGTATCACCGACTGCGAGACCAACTCGTTTTGTTCCATAATCAATAGATAATAGCTTCATCAATTTTTAATTTTTAATTTTGTAATTTTTAAATAATTTTTAATGCTCTAATTTTGAAAATTTAGGCATTATTTATAAAATTAAAAATTTAAAAATTTTATTTAGTCAGTATCCTGTTCCCTTTATCCGTTATCGCAATAGTGTGTTCAAAATGGGCGGATAATTTTCTGTCCGTTGTAACAACTGTCCATTCATCCTCTAAAATTTCTACTTGATATCCTCCAACATTAACCATAGGTTCAATCGCAATAGTCATACCTTCTTTCAATAATATTCTTTTAAAACTATTTTTCTGGACAAAATTAGGGATTGCGGGAGGTTCATGCACATATTTTCCAACTCCGTGTCCGACTAAAGCGCGCACAACTGAATAATGATTTTTTATAACATAATCTTCTACCGCCTTAGATATATCATCAACATAATTTCCAGCTTTCGCTTTGTTTATCCCTGTTTCTAATGCCTTTCTTGTAACTTTTAAAAGCCTATTCGCTTCTTTACTTATTTTTCCGACTGGGAAAGTCTTTGCCATGTCTGTAAAAAGTCCTTTATATTCCATCCCCGCATCTATCCCTATAATATCTCCAGATTTTAATCTTCTGGCCGGTTTAGACGGACAATGGACTACTTCTTCATTTATTGACGCGCATAGCGCTGTTGGAAACGCGGTATCATTAACATTGCTTCTATAATTTTTAAAAGAAGGCTTTCCGCCGCTTTCTTCTATTAACCTAACAGCAAGATCTTCTAAAAATCCTGTAGTTATACCAGGTTTTACCGCATCGCCAAGCTCATCTAAAATTCTAGCTAAAATATGTCCGCCTTCCGCCATTATTTCTATCTCTTCTTTTGTTTTTATATAAATCATACTCAACAAAAAATTAAAGCAAAAAAACAATTTTTAGGGTTCAAGTAAAAATAACTTGTTGAATTTCGCTCAGATTTGCTTCAAATTTGCTTCTTAAAAATCTAAAGAATAGCGAGCTATTTTGAGGATTTTTAAGGAGTAAAGATGAAGTGAATATGAGATGAAATTAGGGAAGTTATTTTTACTTGAGCCCTTAGTTCCCTGTTTTGAAAAATAAAAATATTTTTTTAAACCTTGTTATGTTATTCTATTTCCCGCCTTGTCTCACATCTAGCGAGATATTTTCTATTGCTTTCTTAATTTATATTCTATCAAACATCTTAAAAAATTGCCATAGCAAAAATTTGCGTAGCTTTAAAAAATATTGTATAATAACAACTAGAATTGAAATTATAATTTAAATTTTATGATTCATAATTCATGTTTCATAATTCATGTTTCATGTCCAGCATCCAAACTATACAATACCAAAATTTCAGTTGGATAGATATTCATTGTGGCAATGAGAAAGGAAAAGGAATAAAATATTTAGAAAAAAATTTTAATTTCCATCCTTTAGATATAGAAGACTGCATAGCCATAACCCATAGAGCAAAATGCGACCAATACGAACATTATTCTTTTTTAATTTTACTATTTCCCATTTATGACAAAAGAACAAGGGAAATTATTACGGCTGAAATTGACTTTTTTATAGGTAAAGATTATCTCGTTACCGTCCACCGCGATAGTAATTTAAAATCATTTATTGAATTTTTTAAAAGGTGTCAAAAAAATGAACTGGAAAAAGAAAAATTTTTATCTCTTCCTCCCGAAAAATTACTTTATGAAATAATAAATAGATTATATAAAAATTGCTCCCCAATGCTGGACCACATTTCTGCGGATATTGATCATATAGAAAAACAAATTTTCGCCGGACATGAAAAAGAAATGGTGCAAGAAATTTCAATAATCCGCAGAAACATTACCGATTTTAGAAAAATTATGCAAGCGCATAAAAATGTTATCAAAAAATTAACTTATTCTCTGCAGGAAAGTCCTCTTTTCGCAATTCAAAAAACAGACGCGTATTATAATAATTTACTTGACCACACTAAAGAAATATGGGATGCGTTGGAAAATTTTAAAGAACGGATAGAGGCGTTGCAAGAAACAAATGAATCTTTAATAAAATTTCAATTAAATGATATCATGAAAATCCTTACTATAATTTCAGTAATCACTTTTCCTGTTACTCTAATCGCCGCTATTTTCGGGATGAATACTACGAACAGCATGCCTTTTATCAATAACCGTTACGGATTTTTAATAATTATTGGAATAATGATATCTATCGCAGGATTTATGCTTGCACATTTCAAACGAAAAAATTGGATGTAGAAAGTCAGACGAATTCACACTAAGCACGAAATAAAATTATAACTGCTTGATACATAATACTAGATGCTCAATACTTTTTTTATATCTTCCACGCTTTCCACTTGAGACAACTTTTCCCTCAATTCTTTCGCATTTTCCCATCCTTTCACATACCACAACAGGTGTTTTCTCATTTCAATAATCCCATAATCGCCTTTTAATTTATAAACTGACTTCGCGTGTTCTAACGCGATTTTTTTTATTTCATCCATATTGCTCCCCCTCCTTTGAGGAGGGGGTTGAGGGGAGATTTTTCCACGCATATACTCTTTTATTTCCCTAAACAACCACGGTTTGCCAAGCGCGCCTTGAGCAAGTCCAATTCCATCAGCGCCGGTTTTTTCTATCATAATTTTTGCGTCTTCCACAGTTTTAATTCCGCCATTTGCCAATACCACTATCTTATCTCCTACTAAATCCACGACTGCTTTTATCATCTCATAATCTACTTCCCCGCTAAAACCCTGTTCATAAGTTCTCCCATGCACCATTACAGCCGCAATCGGAAGATCAATAATATTTTTCATAAAATCTAACGCTGTCACTTTGCACTTTCGCGTTGATTCGCTTTCACATTCGCGTTGATTCGCGTATAACCCGCTTCGTATTTTAACACTCACCGGAATATCAACAGCATCCAAAACTGTTTGAATAATTTTTTTGCTCAATGCTAAATCGCGCATCAGAGCAACACCGCTATCATCCTTTACTATTTTTTTAGCCGGACATCCAAAATTTATATCAATCCCATCCGCTCCTGCTTTTTTAGCAATCATAGCCGCCTTCTTGAATAATTCTGGTCTCTTTCCGAATAATTGAACAACGACAGGATGCTCTTTTTTCCCTATTTTTAAAAGTTCCATTGTTTTTTTACTATCATAATACAAAGCATCCGCGGACACCATTTCCGAATACACAACATCAGCTCCCATCTCGCGGCAAAGAATGCGAAAAGCGCTGTCAGTAATTCCCGCCATTGGCGCTAACGCCAAGATAGGTTTCTTTAATTTTAGCCAAAAATTAACTCTTGACATAAATAATAAAATATGCTATACTTTTCTATTCCCTTAAAACTAATCCCAAAAACATAAAACTATATGAATTTACTTAAAAAAACTAAAAAATAATCAATCAGGTTTTGGATTAACTGAACTAATGGCTACAATTTCAATTATTGGTATTGTCGGAACTGTTAGCGCCGCAAAATTAGATAATGCGCTAGTTGCCGCGCGCGACGCAAATAGAATGATGAACATACATCAAGTTCAAACTGCTCTAAACATCTATTATGATGATAACTTATCTTACCCAGTTTACCAGAAAAGCGAACAACCATCAAGTGATGGCTATAAATATTTAGAATCTTATTTGCTAAATTCTGAAAACCAATATATTTCAGAATTGCCAATTGATCCATTAAACAAAGATGAATATGTTTATAAATATTGGAGCGATGGACAAAAATTTGAGATAAGTTATGGATTAGAGGATGCGAAAGAAGAAAAAACACAAATTGCTATGGGGATGTAAAATTAAAATAATATTGAAAACTAAAAACAGGCATCGCCTGTTTTTTTACTGAAATTATTAAATTACAAATCTAAAAATACATCCCTATCAATATCTAATTGCTTAATAATTGCCTTAATAATCGGAACACCAATATATTTACCGCCGTGAGGATTGGGAATAAAAATTCTATGATTTCCTTTGAGCATATACTCGTGCCTTGTCGCAGAAAAAGGACCATCAAAATTCAGTTTCTTTAATTTCTTTATCAATTCCCTTCTTCCTATAGGAGTAATTTTAGGCATAAATAATATTTTTGTTCTCTTTAAAAACCGCCAATTCTTGATGTTTTTGCAAACTTACTATTATATAATCCTCTATAACTTCGGCAACCTGTTGTCTTGCGTCTTCAATATTATCAGCTTGAGCGTATACTCCCGGCAAATCTTTTAAAATCGCACACCAACTTTTAGTTTCCGCATCATATTCATACTGAACTTTTTTCAGCATTTTTTCTATGTAGTTGTTTATAAATAAATTTAACATATACTAATATAATAAATATTAATTGGCGGACTAGGCTACTTGCCAAGACATCTCCTTCTTAGCAAAATCTGATTTAAACTTGCGCGGCAATCTTTGCGACGCGTCCAGAATTTCAATGCCTATAATTTTACCTCTCTTATCATAATCAAAAATAATCCCTTCTTTTACTTCGTCGCTTTCTTCATAATCATTTTCATTGAAACGAAGATAAAACGCGTCTTCTTTTTTATCATAATGAAATTTCATATATACTTATTAATTTTAGAAGTAATAAATGCAGTTATAATTCTTTTCACGCCATTCATTTTCTCATAAATTACTACGCACAAATATTTTTTATTTTTTCTTTTGAAAATTTTAACTGCCTTTATTCTTTCTAACTGAAATATTATTTTATCAGGATAATTAGTATCTGTTGAAATAGTGCAACCTTTAGGTGTCAGGCACCTACGCACATAATTTTATCCATCAATATTTTTCGTCCATTAAGCCTTTTTTGAAATTTAAAGTTTAAGTTATTAGGTGCCTGACACCGATTCAAAAGACTATTTCAACAGCAACTAATTAACTGTTTCTTGCGCCAGTTCCATAGAAATGGGACTGTCGCCCAAATAAATTTTTGGTAAAAAACTAACAGCGCTTAACAAAATTATCTTAAATCTTGTTAACCTTTGTTAACTTTTTATCATTTTTACTCTTTTTTATCTCTTTTAAAACATAATAATCCCTTGACGG
>JAZDEU010000043.1:0-24942 GCA_043808545.1 bacterium
TGTCATTCCGACCGAGCGAACCAGACGCTCAAACGGCTGGTTCGTGAGTGGAGGAATCTGTTTATTAAGCCAAATTTGGTACTGTCAACAGATCCCTCGGCTACGCTCGGGATGACAAAAAAATACTATTTCAACAGATACTATTATAGTTCTTTCCATAGTTTTTTTTAAAAACCTATAAAAAGCTCGTCTATAATGATGGGCGAAGAAAGGGGATTTTCAGATGAAAAAGGGATTAGTGGCGATTTTATTGGCTCAAGTGCTACGCAACTTCTAATTTCAATTTCCTAGAAAATAATTATTTTTTACTCAACTTTCCGCTTCCGCAAAACCGCGAACGGAGTTTTTAATAAAATCGCAATGTCCATTTTTAACGACCAATTTTCTATATAATAAGTTTCCAGCCTTACTTCATCTTCAAAATCTAAATCGCTTCTTCCTGAAATTTGAGATAAACCAGTTACTCCGGGCTTTACTTCAAAAAGCCGTTTATGATGTTTTTTATATTTCGCAACCTCTAAACTCATATGCGGACGAGGTCCGATTAGGCTCATATCGCCTTTTAAAACATTAAAAAATCCAGGAAATTCATCCAAAGAAAACTTTCTAATAAATTTTCCTGCTCTAGTAATCCGCGGATCATCTTTAATCTTATGCAAAGGACTGCATCTCGTATTCTTTTCGCAGTTCATCAGTTCCGTCAGCATTGCATTGCCATCTTTCGTAGCGCTCGGACCTTCCCCATCGCACAATTCCGCTTTCATACTTCTAAATTTATAAAAAATGAATTTCTTGAATTTCTGCCCGTATCTATAATCTAAATATAATATCGGCCCCTTAGAATCAATTTTAATAGCAATAGCCGTAGCAATCATAATGGGAGAAAAAATTATTATCGCCATAAAAGCTCCTATTATATCAACTATTCTTTTTATAATTCTCCCCCACCCGTCTAAAGGAGTTCTTTTAATCTCAACAACTGGAATATCAGCAATTGTGCTAATATCACTTTTTACAGCTTTAGTTCCGAACAAATCAGCTGTATATTTAAAAGAAATTTGCCTAGCGCTTGTAAAATCAAGCAGATTTAAAATTTCATCCTTATCCATATTTTGGTCTGTTTGAATAATCTCATCCACTTCTTTTTCTTTTACTATCTTATCTAACGCTCTCTCGTCAAACCTGTCAAACTCGCCCGCAATTTTATATCCAAAAGCAGGATGGTTTAAAAACTCTTTTTTTATTATTGCCCCAGTTTTGCTATTGCCAACTAAAATAACTTTTCTATTTCCAATCCCTCTTTTCAAAAAAGCCCTTTGCGCATAAATTATAATAATTCTTCCAATAAAAACAAAAATAATCGCCACTATCCAGCCTGCTAAAACAACAAAACGAGAAGAAAAAAGTTCTCTTTTTAAAAAAATGTAAATTATTATCGCCATTACTCCAGTAGAACAAGCTAAAACAACATGGGAAAATTCATCAATAATTCTTCTAGCGCTTTTAATTTTATAAAGCCCCGCAAACGCAAATATAATAAGCCATCCTAAAGCTACTGGAAAAACAATTTCCATATATCTCCTAAACGGCAAATCGTATAAAACAGGGCTTAATTCCGCGTAAAAAGATTGGAATCTTATGTAATACGCAGATATAGCCGCGAGTACTAGCATTAAAAAATCTAAAGGCACTTGGATAGCGACAAAAACAAGTTCTGCTTTTTTCATAAAAATTTTTATATATAAACAAAGGGACAAATATATCCTTTTATATAATTATACTATCACAAATTTGTCCCGTCAGAGTCTCCTTGAATGCTTGAGCGAAAGCGAAAGCAGTTAAGGGACTCTGACGATTTGATATATTTTCGTCTCGTCAAAGCGTCAGAGTCCTCTGCTAAATTTTTTGCTACGCAAAAATTTTATCATAGAGACTCTGACGGGACGAAAATGTTTTTAAAATTTTATTTTTTTTAATCATACTTCAACTTTTATTCATCTTCCTATATAAAAAATAAGAATCAACAACCGGCCATAGAGCGAATAAAATCATAATTATTAACGGCCAAAATTTTAATGCTTTAAAAGGAGTTGAAAGAATTAAAATAATTCCGGCTCCTGTGAACAATTTTCGTGCTCGCTGATGCGTCAAATCCCAAACCTCTTCAGAATGCAATGTCCACGGCGTCCGAATTCCGACAAAATAATTCCTTTTAAATTTCGGAAGCAGACTTCCTATGCTAATCATCAATAGTCCGAATATGGACAGCATAAAATATCTCGCGGGAAATGCGTTTTCACTATTTATCCCAGCGTACAGAGAATAAAGATAAATTAACGAGTAAAACACGATTAAAATAACGCACAGCCAAAAATATGCTTCTCTAGATTTCTCTATGTTCTTTCTCAATGGATCAATAAAAGGAAGTCCAACCATTAAAAGATATATCCCTAAAATCAAAGAAGGAAAAAAAATAACAAGTATATTTTTAGACATATATCCGTCAATTTTTCCAGCCGCGTTCCAATGAGATGGAACTTTTAACGGAAGGCATGGATAGAAAGCGAGTGTCGCCAAACCTACGATTAAAATAATTATAATGGGAATAACTTCTTTTTTTGTAACTAATTTAGCCATAAATTAAAAAAATTATCCATAATTTTATCCCCCTCAATAAAAAATCAATTCCATCTAAACTCACTGTAAAAAACTCTATTTTTTATATTCTCAATAACTAATCTGTATCTGTTGAAATAGTATTTTTTTGTCATCCCGAGCGTAGCCGAGGGATCTGTTGACAGTACCAAATTTGGCTTAATAAACAGATTCCTCCACTCACGAACCAGCCGCTTAGGCGTCTGGTTCGCTCGGTCGGAATGACATTTTACGACTATTTCAACAGTATCTAAATATAAATAAACCGCGCTATAAATTTTAAACCTCTCGTTAGACATATAAAATGTGGACCTGGGGGGAATCGGACCCCCGTCTCCGCAATGCGAATGCGGTGTACTGCCACTATACTACAGGCCCATAACTGAATTATAAATATATTCTATATCATAAAATTTAATTTGACAACTGCGCGCAACCAAAAATTAAATTTTCTAATTTTAGACTGTAGAAGAATCTTTTTTGTCATTCCGACCGAAGTGGAGGAATCTTAGATCACCTTTAACGCCGTTATTCTAAATGACGCGGAAGGCGCAATAACAGATCACTCGGCAAGCTCGGGATGACAAAAAAAATATATTCTTCTACACCCTAAATTTACAAATCACTAATTCGTTCCTGTTGAAATAGTCGCGTCATTCTGAGCCCGAGCGCCAGGAGGGCGAAGAATCCCAGAGTTTTTTTGCTTAACCACGGGATTCTTTACCCGCTAAAGCGGGTTCAGAATGACGACGGAAACACTATTTCAACAGCAACTATTTAGTATATGATATTCCGCAGATAGAGGATAAAGATATGCAAATCGCTATTAATAAATTAAAAGAAAAAGCCACTAAATTTATATCTTTTCTTGAAACTCAGGGCGTAAATAAAGAGGAAATATGGATATCAAATTATAACAATTTTAAAAATGATATAACTGATGAAGCGGGGAACACTACCACTAATTATCAAGTTTCAGAAACTATAAAATTAAAGATAAAAGATAAAGATAAGGAAAAATTAACTGATAAAATAGTTTTTATTTCGGAAGAAGCTGTGAAGGAAGGTTTTGTTGCAAATTCAGGCGGAATGGGTTATTGTAATGGAAGCGATGTTGAGGGTGATAGGTTAGGATTATTTATTGAAGATAATAATGAGTATATTGAAAAGTTAAAAATAGAAGCATTAAAAGACGCAATAAAGCAAGCAAAAGAATTAACATCCATTACTGGATTAAGATTAGGAGAAATTTTTAGTGTTTCGGATTACACTTCATATCCGAGTATAAATTGTACGTATTTGGGTGGAGCATCTAATTTTTTAAATAAAGTTGAAATTAACGGAGCGATAAGTGTATATTTTGAGATAAGAAGGTAGGATGATTTTAGATTTATGAGGAAATATTTTTTATTTACAATTTTAATTTATAATTCATAATTTAATTAGTGTCTGTTGAAATAATCTTTTGAATCGGTGTCAGGCACCTAATAACTTAAACTTTAAATTTCAAAAAAGGCTTAATGGACGAAAAATATTGATGGATAAAATTATGTGTGTAGGTGCCTGACACCTAAAGGTTGCGCTATTTCAACAAAAACTAATTAATCAATTCAACGATTAATTCGGATGAATTCGTTTTCGGGGCATTCGGATAAAATTCGTAGATTCGGATTATAGTTATTATGCCATTAGATTTAAACAAGTTACGAAACATTGGGATTATCGCCCACATTGACGCTGGAAAGACTACTGTTTCCGAGCGTATTTTATTTTACACAGGAAAAAAACATAAGATTGGGGAAGTTCATGAAGGAGCGGCGGAGATGGACTGGATGGAGCAGGAAAAAGAAAGAGGCATTACTATTACTTCCGCGGCGACAACTTGCTTTTGGAAAGATTGCGTAATAAATATTATTGATACTCCCGGACACGTTGATTTTACTGCTGAAGTGGAAAGATCTCTGCGCGTTTTAGACGGCGGCGTTATTGTTTTTGACGGAGTTGCTGGCGTTGAACCGCAATCGGAGACAGTATGGCATCAGGCGGAAAAATATAAAGTTCCAAGAATGTGTTTTATAAATAAGTTAGACAGAACTGGAGCTGATTTTTATAAAGATGTTGAATCAATTCATAAGAGGTTGACTAAGAACGCTTATCCTTTGCAATTGCCAATCGGGATAGAAGCTAATTTTTCAGGTCTTATTAAATTATTAGAGAAGAAAGCGATTATTTATAAAGATGATTTAGGGCAAGAAATGGAAGAAATAGAAATTCCAGAAGATATGCGCGAAAAGGCGGCTAAATATAGAGATGAATTAGTGGAAGCGATAGTGGAAAATGATGAAGAGTTAATGAATAAATATTTAGCTGGCGAGGAAATTCCTTTTGATGATTTAAAAAGGACATTGCGAAAAGCGGTTATTGAAAATAAAATAGTTCCTATTTTATGCGGAACAGCTTTAAAAAATAAGGGCGTGCAAAATTTATTAGACGCGGTTTGCGACTATTTGCCATCTCCTTTAGATATTCCTCCAGTAAAAGGTTTTCATCCAAAAGATAAGGAAATGATATTAGAAAGATCGGCTTCCAATGATGAGCCGCTGTCTGCGCTCGCGTTTAAGATCGCGACAGATCCTTATGTTGGCAAGTTGTGTTTTATAAGAGTTTATTCAGGAAAAATAAATTCCGGTTCTTATGTTTTAAATACTTCAAGCGGAGAGAAAGAGAGAATCAGCCGCTTAGTCCGAATGCACGCGAATCATCGCGAGGAAGTGCAAGAAGTTGAATCAGGCGATATTATCGCCGCAGTCGGATTAAAAAGCACGACTACTGGAAATACTTTATGCGATATAGATAATCCGATTGTTTTAGAATCAATTACATTTCCAGAACCGGTTATTTCAGTCGCTATTGAGCCGAAAACTAAACAAGATCAAGAAAAAATGGGCATCGCGCTTAACAAGCTTTCCGAAGAGGATCCTACATTTAGAATCCGCACGGATGAAGAAACATTGCAAACGCTTATCTCTGGAATGGGAGAGCTTCATTTAGATATTATTATTGATAGAATGAGAAGAGAATTTAAAGTAGAGGCGAATATTGGACAGCCGCAAGTTGCTTATAAGGAAACGATTAAAGGAATGGCGGAAGCGGAAGGGAAATATATTAAGCAGTCTGGAGGACGCGGACAATATGGACATTGTTGGATTAAAGTTGAGCCGCAAGAAAGAGGAAAAGGTTTTGAATTTGTTAACGCGATTAAAGGAGGTTCTATCCCGAATGAATATGTCGCTCCAATCCAAAAGGGTGTTAAGGAAGCCGTTGATAAAGGTGTTTTAGCAGGTTATCCGATGCTTGATGTTAAAGCGACTGTTTTTGATGGATCATATCATGAAGTTGACTCTTCAGAAGCGGCATTTAAAATAGCTGGCGCTATGGCTTTCCAAGCGGCGGCTAAAAAAGCAAAGATTGTTTTACTGGAACCGATTATGAAAGTAGAAGTTATTACTCCAGAAGACTTTATGGGCGATATTATTGGAGATATAAATGCAAAAAGAGGACAAATTCAGGAAATGACTGACAGAGGAAGCGTGAAAGTTATTGACGCGCATGTTCCTTTAGCGGCTATGTTTGGATATGCTACGCAATTGCGATCTATGAGCCAGGGCCGCGCGAGTTATTCTATGGAATTTATGCAGTATGCGGAAGTTCCGAAGAATGTGGAAATGGAAATTGTAGAGGGAAAGGGGAAGAAATAAAAAAATTCATTTAATAAAATTTCAAATTAAAAAAGCATGTCTGTGTTTGGTACATGCTTTTTTGTTTTTGATAGAATTTGCAAAAATAGTGGGATTTAAAAAATATTATTAACACCTAATTCCTTGGCGATTTTATCGCACTCTTCTTTTAAACCATTTTTTAATATTTCCTCTTTTTTTATCGCTTCTTCGCGGCTTATAAAATTATGCCTTACTAAAACTGAAAGAGTAAAACCGTCGGCAGTAATCCCATAGTCTTTTAGATGTTGGTAGTTAACAAAACAGTGAAGTTTGCAGTCCATTCTCGCTTCTTTTTCTGATAGCGATTGCCATTCCATTTCTTTTTTTAGGGTTTCTATATTTTTATATGGATCATATTTTATGTAATCAAAAAAATATATAGTTTTTGGTTTTTTGTTTTTGAATGAAACTTCTAAAAAAGGATTTAAATTTTTGCATCCTTCTGGCGATTTTGACGCGATGTTGTCCTGGACGCAGCAGTACATAAATTTTAAAGCATGAAAGATTGCTTTGAGCGTATTTAAAAAACCAGCAGGGCAATTTAATAATGAAAATGACCGTTTTAGTTTACTTAGCATACTTTTGAATGTTCCGTATGTTTCTCTTTCGGTTACGCTTGCATTGTCTGTGAAACGGGAAGATTTGTCTTCAAAATCAGTAGAACCCCATATAATAAAAGGGATATTTTGCTTTGTTGCCGCATTGATAATAAAAGTCCGCAAGTTGTTCTCGCAGTTTCCGCATATTTTTACGAATTTTCCAAGATATTTCGCCGCCATTAAAGCTTCTTTAGTTTGTTTTAGGCGAAAATCAGTAGCATGTCCTGTTATTAAATCCACTCCTAGTTTTTTGCAAATATTTTCTACATTTTTTTTAGCTAATTCTATTGTGAATCCGTTGTCAAAAAAAGCTGCTAATGGTTTTAATTCCAGTTTTTTTGCTATATAAAATAGGACATAGCTGCTATCTTTCCCCCCGCTTAAAGGAACTATGCAATCATATTTGTTGTTTTTTCGCGAGGTTAAAAGTTCTAAAAGTTTTTTTTCGCCTAATACTTTTTTTATTTCAAGGTTGTTTTTTTCGCATAAATCACAAACCCCATTTTTAAAAGTGATGTCTGGATAACTGCATGGTATTATGCATTTTTTGCAAATTTTCATAGTTATAGAGATATTAATGTATTTTTCAGATGTAAGATGTTTGACTTTTTCCTTAACTTATTTAATAATAACTTATAGATGATTATTAATCAAGGCGGAAATTATTTTTTATTTTAATATATGAACAAAAAAATACTTATTTTTTCTATAGCTTATCCTTTCTCTGCTATTTATAAATCTACTAATAAATATCAACCTTTTGTCGGAGGTGCTGAATTCGCCATTAAAGAAATTACCGATCGTATTGATGATATTCAATTTGATATGGTTACTTTGAGATTTGATAATAAATTGCCTAAATTTGAAAGGGTCGGGAATATTAATGTTTATAGGATTGGATTCGCAAAAAAAAATCCGTCATTGGGCGATTCTTTAAAGTTTCCTTTGATGCTTAATAAGTATTTGTTTGTTTTTCTCGCTTTTATTAAAGCGCAATGTCTGCATAAAAAAAATGATTATAGCGCGATTTGGGGGATGATGGCAGCATATGCAGGATTTGTCGCCCTTTTTTTTAAAAAGAAAAATAATAGAATTCCGTTTTTGTTAACATTGCAAGAAGGGGATGATTTGGAGTATATTGCCAAAAGAGCAAGTGTTTTAAAGGGTTTGTTTAAACAAATTTTTACTAAAGCGGATTATATTCAATGTATTAGCAATTATTTGGCTGATTGGGCGATGGAAATGGGGGCGAAGCATCCGATTGAAGTTGTTCCGAATGGTGTAGACACTTACAAATTTCAAATTTTAAATTTTAAATTTCAAAAAAATATCAAATATCAAATATCACCTGCTTGCACAGACGGAAATTTTAAAAAAGAATTTCGTGAAAAACTGGGAATTAGCGAGGATGATAAGGTTATTATTACGGCGTCAAGATTGGTGGAGAAGAATGGGGTTGAGGATTTGATAAGGGCGATGGGTAAATTTCAAATTCCAAATTTCAAATTACTAATTGCAGGAAGCGGAAAATTAGAGGATAAGTTAAAAAAATTGGTTCAGGAACTGAATTTGCAAAATAATGTTTTATTTCTTGGGCAGATTTCCCAAGATGAACTGCCTAAGTATTTATGGGCATCAGATATTTTTTGCAGGCCGTCGCTTTCCGAAGGGCTGGGTAATTCATTTTTGGAAGCGATGGCGACGGGAGTGCCGGTTATTGCAACGCCGGTTGGCGGGATTCCAGACTTTTTGATTGACGGAGAAACGGGAATATTTTGCAAAGTAAAAAATCCAGAAAGCATCGCGGATGCTGTAATGCGCCTGTTGAATGATAAAATTTTGTATGATAAGATTGCGACTAATGGATTGCGGTTAGTGGAAGAAAAGTATGACTGGGATAGGATCTCACTTCAGATGAAGGAGATATATAATAAAGTCAAAAGTCAAAAGTCAAAAGTCAAAAATGCATCTCAAAAATAAAAACTGTCAAAAGTTTAAAGTTTTAAGTTGTGGATTTGAGTTTTGAGATTTGAGGTTTGCGTTTGCAAATGCGTATAGCAATAATTTCCGATTCACATGACAATTTACCTAATATTTATAAAGCTCTTGAGTGGATGAATAAAAATGGCGTTCAAGAGATTATTCATTGCGGGGATGTTTGTTCTCCTGCCGCTTTGCGCGAGATAGCAAAAAATTTTAAAGGAACAATACATTTAGCTTATGGAAATGTTGATGGGGATCATGAAGGCATGGAAAGAATGAGGGATGAGTTTGGGAATATTATCGTTTGCGGGGAGATTGGGGAATTGGAAATTGGGAAATTAGAAATTGGAAATTGGAAATTGGGGAAATATGGTAAAGAGGGGGGAGAAGGACAAGATGGGAAAGAAGGGGATAGAGATAAATTTCAAATTTCAAAAAAATATCAAAAGTCAAATTTTAAAAGGGAAAAGAGGGAAAGAGGGGTGGATAAGGGTTGCGTTTTGCCATTTTCCTCAAGAGGCGAAAGATTTGGCAGAATCTGGAAAATATGATTATGTGTTTTACGGGCATACTCATAAGCCGTGGGAGGAGATGGTTGGGGAGTGTAAATTATTAAATCCCGGGACTTTGGCGGGGATGTTTTATAGGGCGACTTTTGCGGTGTGGGATACGGTGAATAATAAATTTAGTTTAAAAATCTTAGAAAAGTTAAATTGATTGCGTATGGATAAAAATATTACCGAAAAATAATTTTTAATTTCTAATTTTTAATTTTCAATCAATTTTCAATTATTAAATTTTCAAACAAAATTGTTTAGAAAATGAAAATGGATAGTTCATTGTAAATTGGGAGTTGAGAATTTGAAATTAATGTTAATAAATATAAAAGTTATACCTCGTTCCAAGAAAAATGAGGTGATAAAAATTGATGATGAAAATTATCGCGTGCGTTTAACTGCGGCGCCGGTTGACGGGAAGGCGAATGACGCACTTATAAGATTGTTAAGCGAGTATTTTAATGTTAGTAAAAGTGAGGTTAGGATTGTGAAAGGCGAGAAGGGAAGAGCGAAGGTAATAGAAATTTTTAATTTTATAATTTTTAAATAATGTTCTAATTTTCCAATTTTTAAAAATTAAGAACTGCTTTAATAATTTTTAAGTTTATAATAAAAATATTTATCAAAATAAATTATGAATCTTATAATCGCTACCGGAATCTATCCTCCAGATATCGGAGGACCTGCGACCTATTCTAAAAAAATTGCAGAGGAGTTTAGCAGGCGGGGATGGGATGTGAAGATAATAACTTACGCTAATTTACGCGAATGTGAAAGCGAATCAATGCGAAATGATGCCAACAAGATTGTAAGAATATCGAAAGCGCATAATGTGATGACGCGGTATTTTTTATATACTTGGAATTTGATAAAATTAGCGAAAAATGCGGATTTAATTTATGCGCAGGGACCTGTGAGCGAAGGGTTGCCGGTCTTTATAGCGAGTAAAGTTACAGGAAGGAAATATATATTGAGGATAGGCGGAGACACGGTTTGGGAGAGATTTTTGTCAAAAAAACAACAAAACAAGAAAGCAAAAAAACAAATGGATATAGATGATATGGATGTAGAGACGCGACCTGCCTGCGCAGGCAGGTTTATCGCTTCTGAAAGAACATTTATTGCTTTAGATGAATTTCAGAACGCAAAAGGACTCCCATGGAATATGAGGATATTAAAGTGGATTAAACGATTCGTGGCAAGGCATGCTGTTAAAATAATTGTTCCCAGCAAGTGTCTAGAAAAAACTGTTGCAATGTGGGGGGTGGATACTGGAAAAATTAAAGTTATTTATAATTCTGCGGAAGAAGGAAATTGGCAAATTCCAAATTCCAAATTCCAAATTTCAAAAGTAGGAGAAGGAGATATTATTTTAAGCGCAGGGCGGTTGATCACTTTGAAAGGGTTTGATGCATTGATTGATTTAATGCCTAAATTATTAGAAGTTAATAAAAATTTTAAATTGGTGATTGTCGGAGATGGACCGAAAATGGCAAGTCTAAAGTCCAATGTCCAAAGTCAAAAGTCGTATGATAATAAAATCATTTTAACTGGTAAAATGGAACATAATGAGTTATTGCAATATATGCAAAAAGCTGAAATATTTGTTTTGAATTCCTGTTATGAAGGATTGTCCAATACTGTAATTGAGGCGATGCAATCCGGTCTTCCGTGTGCGGTTTCTAATGTCGGCGGCAATCCGGAATTAGTGGAAAATGAAAAAAGCGGATTGCTTTTTGAGTATAATAATAAAGAGCAGATTAAGCAGGCGATTGCGCGATTATGGCGGGATGTGGAATTGCGAAAAATAATAATTGCCGGCGGTTTTGAGAAAGTAAAGGAATTTAGCTATGAGCGGATGATAGATGATACAGAGGAAATTTTGAATTCTAAATTTTAAATATGCATATTTTAATGATTTCAATAGGCAAAGATATATTATGCGAGGGAAGCTCTACGCAGAAGCGGCATTTTGAGTATGGAAAAATTTGCGAGAGTTTGGATATTATTGTATTGGGGAATTATACGAAACTACACCAAACAGAACACGACCCCCCCTTTCCGTCAACTGGCGGACACATCAAGGGGGGAAATAATGAAAATGTTAAAATTTACGCGGCTGGCGGAAATAATAAGATAAGCAGATTTTTTAGAGCGTGCGCGTTGGCGGGAGAAATTGCGAAGAATAATAAAATTGATTTAGTAACGACGCAGGACGCGGTTTATACGGGTTTAATCGGGTATTGTTTAAAAAAGAAATTTAAAATTAGGCTTAATGCGCAAATTCACGGATTAGAAGAAAAGTTTTTAAATAAAATATTATTTTTATCATTGAAAAAGAAAATAATTAAGAATGCGGATTCTGTAAGAGTTGTGAGTGAGCGATTGAAGGAGTGGGTCGTGGATAAGTATGGAATTGCGAATGATAGGATATTTGTAATCCCGATATATACTGAATATGAATCAGGAATCAAGAATCAAGGATTAAGAAATAATCTGCTTGCGCAGGCAGGAGAAATGAAGAAATTAGAAATTAGAAATTGGAAATTGGAAAAAAATTTTACTATTCTTACGGTTGGGCGATTAGTAAAGGTGAAAAATATTAAATTGCAGATTGAGGCGATGGCGGATGTTATAAAAATATTTCCTGATGTACGTTTGGTCATAGTTGGCGATGGTCCGGAAAAAGAAAAATTGCATAGATTGGCAAATAGATTAAAGTTAAAAGATAAAGTGGAATTTAAAGGATGGCAGGAAAAAGTAAAGCCATATTACGAAAATGCGGATTTATTTTTATTGACAAGCAATAGCGAAGGGTGGGGTTTGGTTGTAGTGGAAGCAATGAAATTTGGACTGCCAGTTATTATGACAGATGTCGGTTGCGCAGGAGAAGTGATTAAAAATGAGAAAAATGGCATAGTTATCCCCATTAAAGATAAAAAGGCGTTGATCGCCGCTATAAGCGAGATGATTGCGAATAAAGAAAAACGAGAAGTATTTGCTGAGAAAGGATTAGAAACTGTTAACAAATTGCCAGATAAAGAGGAGACTTTGGGACTGTATAGAAGGATGTGGGAATAATATTAGAAATTGAGAAATTAGAAATTAAGAAATTTTTTGGATTTATTAAGAATTGATTTTTTATTGTATGTTGCGAAAATTTTTTAATATATTATTTATAATTTTAATCTCCTTGTTTCAGGTAAGTTTTATAAATACTCAAAGATTTCCTTTAAATCAAATAAATATTATATTGGTATTTTTAGTGTTATTAGTATTTAATAATTCTAAATATAGCATTTATTTTCTAATGATTTCATCAATGGCATTAGAGTTATACTCAAATTATCCTTATGGTTTAATTTTTATATCTTTTGCATTAACATTTTTTTTAATAAGATGGCTTTCAATAGAATTTTTCACTAACAAATCCATTTATTCTTCAGCAATGATTTTTATGATAGGAATAGCATTTTTTAATATAATATTGAATGGGATCAATGAAATTTTTTATCGTATGAATTTAACCGTTTTTACTTTTGTTAAAAACGGGCAGTACTTCTCTGCTTTTATGTCTAATATTTTTTTAAATCTTGTAATTTTTATTATAGCTTCAATGTTTTATAATATGTTTAGAATAAAGATGAAAACAGTATTTATTTTAGAATAGTTGCTTGTACAGTAATTTAAAGATATTTTAAAACTCAAAAGTCAAAACTCAAAAGTCAAAATTACAAGTCAAATTTTAAAACTTGCTAAATTCGCAGGGCTTTACACTGTTAGAAATTTTTTAACGGTTAGATGCGTTAAATTTGAAATACGCAAATTGCTATGCAGTTTTAAAATTTTAAGTTGTAGCTTTGAGCTTTGAACTTTGAGTTTTGAGTTTATGCGCATATGAATAATTTGTTTGACGATTTTAATAGCAGACGCGGGATAAAGCTAGATGAAAAATATACTTCGCATTATATTGATGATCTGGATGTTGATAATGGAGAAGAAAATTTAAGGAAAGATGACGAGGACAGCTTTATCGGAAAGTCCATAAGCTATAAGAGAATAAATTTTCTTATGGTGTTTTTTGTGTTAGGATTATTTATTTTAACTGCAAGAGTCTGGTTTATACAAATAGCAAATGGAGAGTATTATAGTTCTATCGCCGAAGGAAATCGCATCAGAATAAAAAGCATTAAGCCTCAAAGGGGAATAATTTTTGATAAGAATTATAAGCCATTGGTTATCAATGTCCCTAGCTTTTCTTTGAAAATTTTGCAGTCTGATTTGCCAAAAGATGATGGTGAAAAAGATGCGTTAATTAGCGAAGTCGCAGGTTTAATAAATGAAAAAAAAGAAGACATTTTGAAATTTTTAGAAGAAAATAAAGGGTATTATTATCAGTCGATAATTATAAAAGAAAATATCGGATATAATGAAGCTTTAAGTCTTTACATAAAAAGCATTGATATGCCCGGAGTATCGCTAGAAGAAGTGAGCAGGAGGCTTTACATTAGCAATAATGAAATAAATTCTATTTCCCATATTTTAGGATATAATGGAAAAATATCAGAAAGCGAATTAGCTGAAAAAAAAGACAAGGAATATCTTCTTGATGATTATATAGGTAAAGCCGGCGTTGAATTCAGTTTTGAAAATTTGCTTCGGGGGGATTTAGGGAAATCAAGAATAGAAACAAATGCGTTAGGAAAAGAAATACAAATAATTGCAAAGAAAGATCCTGTTGCAGGCAGTGACATAGTATTATCTATTGATTTTGATTTGCAGAATTATATAGAAAATTTATTAAAAGAAGAACTTAAAAAATTAAATAAGACGCGCGCCGCTGTTGTTGTTATAGATCCGCGGCAAGGAGAAGTTTTAAGCCTTGTGAGCATACCCTCTTATGATAATAATTTATTTGTGCAAGGCATAGGGCAGGAAGAATACACTAAGCTTTTAGAAGATAAGGACAAGCCGTTGTTTAATAGAGCTATAGCAGGAGCTTATCCGCCAGGTTCAACTTTTAAGCCTTTGCTTACTGCCATGGCGTTAAAAGAAAATATTATAAACGAGAAAACTACTGTAAGAAGCACTGGAGGAATTTGGGTGGAAAAATGGTTTTTTCCTGATTGGCTTCCTGGCGGGCATGGAACAGTAAACATAAAAGGAGCGATAGCTAATTCCGTGAATACATTTTTTTATTATATCGGAGGAGGATATAATGACTTTGAAGGACTAGGCATAGAAAGAATTGTGAAAGATGGAAAAACTTTAAATTTAGGATCTAAAACAGGCATAGATCTTCCGGGTGAAAATTCGGGATTTTTGCCAGATCCATTGTGGAAGGCGGATAATTTTGATGAAGCATGGTATATCGGGGATACTTATCATATATCTATCGGGCAGGGATATTTGCTAATGTCTCCATTGCAAGTAGGTTTATATACATCTTTTTTTGCTAACGGCGGAACTCTGTATAAGCCTAAAATAGTTAAAAGTATAATAACTCCTGAAAAAGAAAGAATTGACATAGCCTCAGAGATAATTGCAAAAGATTTTATTTCTAAAAGCGATATAGACATTATAAGAGAGGGGATGAGAGATACTGTCAGGTACGGAAGCGGACGTTTTTTAGCAGATTTGCCGTATGAAGTTGCGGGAAAAACTGGCACAGCCCAGTTTAATAATAATAATGACGCTCACGCATGGTTTACTTGTTTTGCTCCTTATGATAATCCTGAAATAGCTATGACGATTTTAGTAGAGGAGGGCGGAGAGGGAAGTACTGTTTCAGTTCCGATTGTGAAAAATATATTAAAGTATTGGTGGGCGAAGAAGTCAGAAAGTCCATAAAGTTTATAAAGTAGGGGCGCGAAGCATCGCGCCCCTACATAAAGTTCATAAAGTTATAATGCTTTATTTTAGCTAAATATGAAACTATTGACTTTTTAGTAAATAATAATTATTATAGATAGGTTAAATAAAAATAATCCGAATCCACGAATGGTATCCGAATGCCCCGAAAACGAATTCATCCGAATTATTCGGATTGTTTATTCGGGTATTCGTATCATTCGGATAACAATTTGTAGGTTCGGATTATATTTTATATGTCATATATTACTAAAGAAGGTTTAGAAAAATTAAAGAAAGAAAAGGAGAATTTAGAAAAAAATGAACGTCCTGAAATTATTGAAAGAATAAAGAGGGCAAAAGAATTAGGAGATTTGTCTGAAAATGCTGAATACCATGATGCTCGCGAAGAGCAGTCTTTTATTGAAGGTCGTATTTTAGAGCTTAAAGATATTATAAATCATGCTGTAATTATTGATGAGAATGAGAAATCGGGCGGAGTTATTAAAGTGGGTTCTACTTTTGAAGTAAAAGCAGGAAGCCTAAAAAAAGAATTTACCCTTGTTGGCTCAACAGAGGCAGATCCTATGCAAGGGCTTATTTCTAATGAATCGCCGTTGGGCAGAGCTTTTTTAGGTTGCAAAAAAGGGGAAAGCGTGGAAGTAGTTGTGCCTAAGGGGAATGTGCAGTATAAAATTATTAAGATAAAATAGAAGTAGAAGCATGAATTATGAATTATGAATCATGAATCATGGTAAATGATGGATTTTATTTTTATTAACTATGAACATATTATTTATCGGTCCGCAGGGCTCTGGAAAGGGGACGCAGGTCGAGATGCTTAGCAAAAAATTAAATATCCCTTATATTTCAACTGGAAATATTTTTCGGGAAAATATTGTTAATGAAACGGAGTTAGGGAAGATGGCGAAGAAATTTATAAACGAAGGGGAATTGGTTCCTGACGAAGTTACCAATAATATAGTGGAAGATAGATTAAGTAAAGATGATGTTAAAAATGGATTTATTTTTGACGGTTATCCGCGTAATTTATTGCAGGCGGATTTTTTAGATAATGTCGCAAAATTAGATAAAGTTTTTGAAATTTATATTTCTGATAAAGAATCAATCAGGCGGCTTGCCGACCGCAGGTCATGCAAATGCGGCGCTGTCTACCATCTGAAATATAATCCCCCTGTAAAACCTGGCTTATGCGATAAATGCGGCGAAAAGCTTTTTATTAGAGAAGATGATAAAGAAGAAAAAATAAAGGAGCGCTTAAAAATTTATCATAAAGAAACTGAAAAGATTTTGAATTATTATGATAAAAAGGGGATACTGATAACCATAGACGGCGAACAGCCGATCGCGAAAGTGCATGCGGATGTTATGGAAAAGTTAGAAGTTTGACAGAGAGAGATGTAAAGTCCACTTGATTTTAGAGAAGCACTTTTTTTGGTTTGCAATTCTTTATTTTTTTGTTATAATGCAATCATGAAAACAGAGAAAATAAAAAAATGGCTACCATATATTGAAGCTGATTTTAAAATGGCAGAATTAGGATTAATAGATAAAAAGGCTAATAAATGGACATTACTTTCTGTTATTTGGCATTGCCATCAAGTTGCAGAGAAATCGTTAAAGATGTATATTATAGCGAGTGGCAAAGAGTTAGTGCCAGTACATGACTTGCCGCGGCTTATAAAATATTCAGGATTAGAAATGGAAAAAGAAAGAGTGGAATTTTTATATTTGTTAAATAAGTATTATATTACTCCAAGATATCCTGATTTGCCTTTAACAAAAAGTTATACTTCAGCCAGTAGTAAATTGGCAGAAAATTATTTTAATCAATCTAAAGAATTTTTTATATGGATAAAAAAAATAATAACAGAAGAAAAAGCAAGTTAAATAAAGCGCAGATTGAAATTATTAATAATTATATAAGCAGTATTAATAAGAAAATTGATGTGGCGGGAGTTTTATTATTCGGTTCGTACGCTTATGGCAAGCCAAAAAAATTCAGTGATGTGGATTTAGTTATTATATCGTCAGATTTTCAAAGAAGGAATTTTTTCAAGAGGATGGATTGGCTCACTCGCGAACGGATGGGCATCGCTGATGATGTCGCTATGGATGTTATCGGCTATACGCCAAAGGAATTTTCTAATATTGAAGATAAAAGCGCTATTATGGAAAAAGCTAAAAAAGATGGGATTTGGCTTTATCAGAAATAAGTTTAGAATGGATATATATTAAATTTTTTTAAATGAGCAAACACACACTTGTCTGCTCTCTTTTTTTGCCTTTTTTTACTACTCTTGACAGCCTTATTTTGTGTGCTATACTAATTTTAGCACTCGGAAGCAGAGAGTGCTAATATATAATACAAATCAGCAAATGAAATGCAAATCTGCAAATTCGCGAATCGCAAAGATGTCTATTTGCAGAATTAACATATTTGTAGATTCGCATAAGATTTGCAGATTAGTATTATATTTGTATGGATGAACGAAAAAATAAATTATTAAAATCAATAATTGATGAATATGTGGATTCAGCCGAGGCGGTTGGGTCTGGTTTAATTGTGGGGAAATATGAACTTAATGTTTCTCCGGCGACAATAAGAAATGAAATGATGGAGTTAGAAAAAGACGGATATATTTACCAGCCGCATACTTCGGCAGGAAGAATCCCAACTGAAAAAGGGTATAAGTATTATGTGGATAACTTCCTAAAAAAAAGGGTTATTTCTCAAAATGTTAAAAATAATTTGATAACTTTACTTGGGCAAAAAGATTTATCAGAAGAAATGAAAATTAAAAATATCGCGAAAATTTTAGCTTCTGACTCTAATGAAGCTGTTATTGTGGCATTTGAGGCGATGAATATATATTATACGGGAATTTCAAATCTTTTTTCCCAGCCGGAATTTTACGAGCATCGGCTGGTATGCAATATTTCAGAGGTTATAGACAGTATGGATAAGGTTGTTTTTCAATGTTATAATAGTATTGGCGGAAAAGAAAATATTTTAATCGGACGCGAAAATCCGTTTAGCAATGTTTGCAGTTCTGTTATGGCGAAATTTAATTTCGCAAATAAAAATATTTTAATGTGCATACTTGGACCGATGAGAATGGACTATGGAAAAAATTTGGGGCTTATTGAATGTGTGAAAGAATTATTAGAGGATAGTATCTAGTATTAAGTATGGAGCAACTATTTTTTATACATAATACATGATACTGGATACTAAATTCTCTCCGCCGCAGTCTCTAAAAAGGACTGCGGCGAGTGCGGGAGAACGTCGCAGTCCTCTGCTGAGAGACTGCGACGGAGAATAAATGAAAAATTTAAAATCATAAATCAAAAATTCTGTATGTCTGACGAACAAAAAATTGAAGAAAAAAAAGACAGTAGCGGCAATGATACGCAAAAAGAATTTGAGAATGATTTAGAATTATTAGAAAAGAAAAATCAAGAATATTTATCAGGATGGCAGAGGGCGAAAGCGGATTATTTGAATCTGAAAAAAGAGTCAGAGAAAAAGTCTCAGGATTTAATTAAATTTGCTAACGCGGGTTTAATTATGGAAATTTTACCGGTTTTAGATAATTTTAAATTAGCAGTTCAGCATATTCCAGAAGAACACAAGAAGCTGGATTGGGTAGCAGGCATTATGCATATTAAAAATCAATTAGAAAATATTTTAAATAATTTTGGAATAGAGGAGATCAAGACTGTGGGCGAGAAATTTAATCCTGAATTTCACGAGGCTGTTCCTGCTGGAACGCGCGGATTTGACGCAGATAGCGGTAGGGACGCGATGCCTCGCGTCCTTGAAGAAGAGGGCGTTATTACTAAAGAATTGCGAGCTGGATATACGATGAATGGCAAGGTTATACAGGCGGCGAAAGTGGTAGTGGGATAGACGGATTAGCACGGATTAGAGACGGATTTTCACTGATCACGGATACGGACAATTAAGAATTAAAAATTAGAAATTTATTAAAAATTAGAAATTAGAAATTTTAAAATATTATTAAAATAATGATATTGAGTCGGTTTTAATATGCTTTAGATAGTATCTTAAAACTGGTCATCTAAAAATTATATGGCTATTATACGTTGGTCTCCAATGTTAGAACCGTTTGAGGATATGGATAAATTTTTTACTGATTTTACTCCCGCGGTTTCTAAGGGTTTCGCTCCCGCTGTTGATATTTATCAGGATAAAGATAATGTTATCGTAGAAGTTCCTCTGGCTGGAATTGATCCTAAAAAAGTTGATGTTTCTATTGAAAATGATGTTTTAACTGTCCGAGGAGATATGGAGAAAAAGACTGAAATTGATGAAAAAAATTATTATAGGAAAGAAATAAAAAGAGGGAGTTTTTATCGCGCGGTTTCTCTTCCAACCCATGTTTTAGGCGATAAGTCTAGGGCGAATTATGAGAACGGAGTTCTTAGAGTTGAAATTCCTAAAGCTCCGGAAGCAAAGCCTAAGATGATCAAAGTGGATGTGAAATGAGTATTATGAATCATGAATCATGAATAAGGAATTATGAATCATGAATAAGGAAATTATATGAAGAATAAAAAAATTAGAAGAATTATTTACGGTTCAATCGCTATTATAGTAATAGTGGCGGCTGTATTTATTTCAAAAAATAAAAAAGAAGATAAAATTGAAGAATGGAAGACATACAAAAATGATGAATTGAATATTGAGACAAAATTGCCGGAGGGAGTTGAGGTGGAGATACAAAAATAATTTTAAATTTTAAATTTTAAAAAAATATCAAATACTTCAATATCAAATAGACAGAAGTTTAATTTTTATTTGCTTTAGTTAATGCTAACGCATATAGAAATTAACATAATAAAAAATATGAGTAAAATACTTGGCATTGATTTAGGCACAACAAATTCATGTGTGGCGATTTTTGAAGGCGGTGAGCCTAAGGTTTTAGAGAATAAAGAAGGCGCGAGAACAACGCCGTCTATTGTCGCTATTTCAAAAACTGGCGAGCGTTTAGTCGGGCAGATCGCTAAAAGGCAGGCGGTTACTAATTCAGAAAATACTTTATTTTCTATTAAACGTTTAATCGGACGCAGATTTAACGATGAAGAAGTGCAGGAAGACATTAAAACCATGCCGTATAAAATAGTTAAAGCTGGAGAAGGCGTAAAGATAAAAATGGGGAATAAAGAACATACTCCGCAGGAAATTTCCGCGATGATTTTACAAAAATTAAAAGCTGATGCGGAAGAAAAAATAGGCGGGAAAATAGAAGAAGCGGTTATTACCGTGCCAGCTTATTTTGACGACGCGCAAAGGCAAGCGACAAAAGACGCGGGAGAAATTGCAGGCTTAAAGGTAAAACAAATTATCAATGAACCTACTGCGGCGGCTTTGGCTTATGGATTTGACAAGAAAAAAGACCAGCAGATTGCAGTTTATGATTTAGGCGGCGGAACTTTTGATGTTTCTATTTTAGATATTACTGCTGATACTGTAGAAGTTAAAGCGACTAACGGCGATACGCATTTAGGCGGCGATGATTTTGACAGGAAAATTATTGATTATATTATTGCAGATTTTAAAAAAGAACAGGGGATTGATTTGTCAAAAGACAATATGTCTCTGCAAAGAATCAAAGAAGCGGCTGAAAAAGCTAAAATTGAGCTTTCAACATCTTCGGAAACGGAAATCAATCAGCCATTTATAACATCTGATGCAAACGGTCCTAAACATTTAGTAATGAAAATAACAAGAGCAAAATTAGAAGAATTAGTTGGGGATTTAGTTCAAGGGACATTAGAACCATGCAAAAAGGCGCTATCGGACGCGGGATACAAGGTTGAAGATATTGAAGAAGTTATTTTAGTCGGCGGTCAAACCAGAATGCCGATGGTGCAAAAAATAGTGGAAGAATTTTTTAAGAGAAAGCCTCATTTAGGAGTTAATCCTGATGAAGTCGTCGCGATAGGAGCGGCTGTGCAGGCGGGCGCTTTCCAAAAAGATGTAAAAGATGTGCTTTTATTAGATGTCACACCTTTAACATTGGGGATTGAAACATTGGGAGGGATTAGAACCCCTTTAATTGAAAGAAATACAACTATTCCTACTTCAAAATCGCAGGTATTTTCAACCGCCGCTGATGGGCAAACTTCTGTAGAAATTCATATTTTGCAAGGAGAGCGCGAGATGGCGCAAGATAATAAGACTTTGGGAAGATTTATTTTGTCTGGCATTCCTCCAGCGCCGCGCGGTATGCCGCAAGTTGAAGTTAATTTTGATATTGATATGAACGGAATTTTAAATGTGAGCGCGAAAGAAAAAGCGACTGGCAAAGAACAAAAGATTACTATTCAGGCGTCAACAGGTCTATCCAAAGATGAAATAGAAAAAATGAAAAAAGACGCGGAACTGCACGCAGACGAAGACAAGAAAAAGAAAGAATTAGTGGAATTAAAAAATACAGCGGAAACCTTAATTTTTTCCACAGAAAAAACTATAAAAGATTTAGGCGATAAAGTCCCTGCGGATATAAAGAAAAATGTGGAAGATAAAATGGAAAGTTTGAAAAAAGTAAAAGACGGAGAGGACAAAGAAGCTGTTAAAAAAGCGATTGATGAGGTTATGCAGGAAGCGCAGAAGATTGGAGAATTTATGTATAAAGAACAGCAAGAAAAAGCGGCGGCAGAAGGAGCGGCTCCTGGCTCGCAGACTGGCGCTGGTGAATCTGCTGGTGAAAATCAGGCGAGCGGAGGAGAGGATAAAAAGGATGGGAAGACAGTTGAGGGGGAGTTTGAAGAGGGGGAGAAAAAATAAGAATTCATGATTTGTCATGGCTTTGTTGCACGAATAAATGGCTTAAATAAGCATAAAATTAAAGCTGAGTTTGATAAAAATCATCAAATTCCACGAAGGAGCCACTGATTCTTGGCTTAAATAAAAGGTTTATTTATGCAACAAAGCCATTTGTCATTCCGAATATGGGAATTTTGTCATTCCGACCGAAGCGCGTCAGACGCCCAAACGTCTGACGCGTGAGTGGAGGAATCTTGTTTAGAAAAAATTACTAAAAAGCAGTAGTTTTATTAACTTACAGATCCCTCGGCAAGCTCGGGATGACAATAATATATTTTTATTATAAACATAGTCGCTTTGTCATTCCGACCGTAGCGAAGCCCGAAGGATGAGGGCGAGCGGAGTGGAGGAATCTTGTTATTAAACGAGATTCCTCCACTCACGAACCAGCCGCTTGGGCGTCTGGTTCGCTCGGTCGGAATGACATTCCACCCCTCTTTATGCGTGTGAGCCAGAATGAGGGTACTCGGTCGGGATGACAATTTAGCGTTTCACGATACTAAATAATAATATCTATGCGAGATCATAATTATTATGTATATATAATGAGTATTAGTGGTGTTATATATATTGGAGTTACGAATAATTTAGAAATAAGAGTATGGGAGCATAAAAATAATTTCATAAAAGGATTTACAGAAAAGTATAAATGCCATAAATTAGTTTATTATGAACATTATCTTAGTATAGAAACCGCTATTGCTCGTGAAAAGCAGTTGAAAAAATGGCGACGAGAAAAGAAAGAATTTTTAATTAATAAAAATAATAGTTCGCGGAAAGATTTAAGTTTAGAGTGGAATAATTAGGATAATATTTAATAATTAACAGATCCCTCGGCTACGCTCGGGATGACAAAACTATATGAACCAACCAAACCCACAACAACAAAAACAACTTCAAGTCGCGGATAATATTCAGGGCGGAGAATATGCTAATTTAATGCAAGTAGGACACAATAGAGATGAATTTCAGATGATATTTTTTACACTAATGCCTCCATCTGCTAAAGTGACTGGAAAAATTATAACCACTCCAGGTCATTTTAAGAGAATGGTAAATGTGATGGTAGATAACGTTAAAAAATACGAGGAAAAATTCGGAGAAATAAAAGAAGCTGAGAGTGTGCATGACGAGATTGGGTTTAAAGATAAAAATTAAAATCTAAATTATTCCAAAGTCCAAATTATTTCAAATCAATGTCAAATCTAAAAATCCCAAATAATACTTTGGAATTTTAATAAAACTTTGAAGTTTTGTAGTTTTGGTTTTTTGGATTTGATTTGGTATAATTTGAGCTTTGAAATTTGGATTTTTTTAAGATTTATGTCAAAAGACTACTATAAAATATTAGCCGTTGATAAGGACGCTTCAAAAGAAGAAATAAAAAAAGCGTTTCATAAATTAGCGCATGAACATCATCCTATTAAAGGCGGTAATGCGGATAAATTTAAAGAAGCGAACGAAGCGTATCAAGTTTTATCTGATGATAAAAAGAGGTCCCAATATGATAAGTTCGGGACTGCTTTTGAAAATGCGCAAAGCGCTGGCGGAGGTTTTTCCGGCTTTGAAGGATTTTCTGGATTTGGAAATGGCGGCATAAATATAAATATGGATGATTTGGGCGATATGTTTGAGAGCGCTTTTGGATTTGGAGGGCGAAGAGGGCGCGCTTCTTACAGCCCGCAAAAAGGGAGCGATATAGAAGTTTCTTTAGAAATAGATTTCAAAGAGGCGGTTTTTGGAATTGAAAAAGAAATACATCTTAATAAAATTATAACTTGCGATAAATGCCGCGGAAACGGAGCGGAGCCGGGAACAAAAATAGAGACTTGCAGCCAGTGCAACGGAAGAGGGCAGATTAAACGGACGCAAAAAACTATTTTAGGCGCATTTCAGACAGTGACTACTTGTCCGTCATGCGGCGGACAAGGAAAAAAGGCGCAAAAAGAATGTACGAAATGCGGAGGGAATGGCGTTGCGCAGGGGACAAGCAATATAAAAGTAAAAATTCCAGCTGGAATAAATAATAATGAAACAATAAGATTAACTTCGCAGGGAGAAGCTGGGCGAAACGGTGGCGTATCTGGCGATCTATATATAAATGTAAGAGTAAAACCGCATCATAAATTTAAGCGTCAAGGTTATGATATTTACACTAAAGAATATATAAGTTTCAAGCAGGCGGCTTTGGGAGATAAAATAAAAGTTGAAACAGTTGATGGAGACATAAAATTAAAAATTCCATCTGGAACGCAGACTGGGACGATGTTTAAATTAAGGGGAAAGGGAATACAAAAATTGCGAGGTTTCGGGCGCGGCGATCATTTTGTGGAAATTATAGTGCGCACGCCAGATAATCTAACGCGCGCGCAAAAAAAAGCGATAGAGGAGCTTGACTAGATAGAAAATTTAGTATATCTTATAAAATATATGGAGGGAATATTTAATATAGAGTTTTCAACGCACGCGCTTAATCAAATGAGGGAACGCAATATTTCGGGACTGTCGCCAATTCGGAAATTCATCAAAATAAAAAAACAGCCGAATGGCTGTTAAAAATATAAAAATTATCCACAGAGTTACTATGGAAAAAAGGTTAATTTTATGCTAAAATTAAAGTAAATTTAATAACTTTAATA